>NZ_JFXL01000008.1:0-140060 GCF_000588255.1 Acinetobacter sp. 1424608 | reverse complement strand
CGTATGCGGACCGTCTGTCAACACTGGAAGTGTATTGTCTGCAAGGGTCCAGGTGCCATCACCATTATTGGTTGCCGGGTAGTTCACACCGTCTACAGTCACCACAACTTTCGCTATTGGATCGTTCACTGTACCGCTTAACGCAGGTGTGCTGTCATTGGTTAATGTGGTTGTTACAGTTACTGCTGGTGCAACCGCATCTACTGTACCAGTTGATGGTGCTGATGGGTTACCCGCTGGGTCAGTTGCAACAACTGTAACTTTGTCTCCATCTTTAAGATCACCTGGGTTTGGTACTGTCCATTTACCATCCGGGCCTGCAACTACAGTCGCTGTTGTACCATCCGGGAAAGTGACCTTAACTGTTGAACCAGCTTCTGCTGTACCTGTTACAGGATTAGTTGCATTGATTGGATCAATTACTGGTGCATTTGGCGCAGTGGTATCTACTGTATAAGTTTTTGATTCAGTTATATTGCTACTATTACCCGCTGCATCAGTAAACGTAACTTTTGCATCAATGGTTTTATCGCTATCTGCAATTAATCCACTGCCTGGTACAACTACGCTCCATGTTCCTGCTACTTTATCTACAGTTGCAGTATAAGTTACACCATTCACAACTACAGTAACGACAGTATTTGCAGCATCTGCTGGAATATTTTTTAAGCTGCCTGTAACAGTAACGTTACCAGCAGCTTCAGTTGAATTAATAACATTATCTGAAGTTATAGGATCAACAGAGAAAGTAACCCCATTTGTATTTGGGGGTGTAGTATCTGCAGGAGAAGAGTCATTACTACTACCACTATTTGATGCAGCAGCAATGATACCGCCTGCAACTAGAGGTACTGCTGCCCATAACCATGGGTTCACACCTGCATCATGATAAAGTAATGGCTGAATTGAAGAAATTGGTTGATAAATAACATCAGACACTAATGCCTGTGGTGCTTCTGCTGGTAGTGCTGCTGGTAAGTCTTCACCTAAAAGTGCTTGTGGCTCCACATCACTGTCGGCATCTGCATCTGCATCGCTGTCAGCATCTGCATCATTTTCAGCATCTTTAAATTTTGCCCAAATGAGTTGACCATTCTGATCTTGAAATACAAGACTGTTATCAGCTGGTTCAGCAGTACCACTAAAGAAGCCTTCAATAACAATAGTTTCGCCATTTTTTAGGCGAATTACTGCATTAGTACCCTCTCTATTAACTACCAGTACATCACTGGCAGCTACTTTTACCAATACAACTGACGCTTCTGAAAGTTTTGCAGAAGTTCCCTCTGTTGTTACCAAGGTTTTGTGACTGTCCTTGGCAATAATTTGTATCTCAGGCATATCTATATTCCTTTTATATTATTGATTTAAATGATTTTTTGTATAATTCTTTTTACTTAATGTTTTCGAGTTTTTGACCTACAACTTAAAAACATTAAGTAATGTGATCATTTTTACATTAACCACTTTAAAATAAAAAAAATAAATACTAAAGTCCTTAAAGAAAAAAATTTAATTAATACAAATTTTATATAAATAAAATTCTCGTTCTTATTCTTATAAATTGCGAAAAATAACTAGCAACTGTTTTATATATAAAACAAATTTAATTTTTTATTATTGAAATTTTATTGAAAACTATTTTAATTTAATTTTTTATATAACAATTTTTAATATCTCAATAAAATAAAATATATTAATAATGATATATATATAGAAAAAAATGGCTTCAGATAATATTTTACTATTACACTAAAGCCTAATTTTTTAATACTAATTAAAAAGATTTTTAAGTTAAGTTAAAAATTATCTGGACTCTCAAAACGTTTTACTTCTTGTAACTTATTAGGGTCATGCATAGTTGCAATACCATCTTCTGTTTTTTGATCAACAATAACATCAGGGTTAAAGATAGTAATAGTTTCTCTTCCTAACGCATCTTCTCCTACAATATATTGAAAGCCACGGCGATTCATTTTGTGACATAACTTTTGGTAAAAGCCTTTAAGTCCTTCGGTTTCTTCATTAGGGTTGTAATAAAATGCGTTCATTACTGCCGGTAGACCAAGGCCACATACCACACCAGATAACAGTACACTAATAAAGGTATATCCAATAAGAATACTACTATAAGGACTAAGTGCTGGAATATTTGCAACAGCCAGAATTAAAGCAAGTGAAATCCCGCCTCGTACGCCACCCCAAGATAAAATAGTTAAACTACCATTGTAGCTTTTGGTTTTGCGCATTGTTGGGAAGAAAGCAAAAGACATAAAATTTGCTGCAAAACGAGAAATATGCAAAATAAAGAAAGCAACTATTCCCCCTAAGATCAGGCTAAAATTCAAATCAAGAATAAACAGCTCAAGACCAATTAAAGTGAATAAGAATGAATTAATAATTCCTTCTACTGTATGCCAAAAATGATTAACTTCTCTAATCTCACGCTCTTCACGGATTTCTTTCCATTTATTACCAACGATTAAACCGCCAATCACACAAGCAATCGGAGCAGAAGCATGAGCAAACAAAGCAACTAAATATGCTCCGCTAGCAAGTAAGGCAGTTGTTAGAATCAGGGACTCCATTTCGTGTTTGCCACGTAATAGACGTAATGTTCCTATACCGAATGCCCATCCAATACCGACAGCAACCACAATTTCATAAAGTAAAGCTTCTAAAGTCGCAACTAACGAAAAATGTTCACCTTGTAAAACGTTCAGCAATGTCATAAATAGTGCAATACACATTGCATCATTAAATAAAGATTCGCCTTCTAATTTGACAATCAAATGATGGGGCGCACGAATCGAACTTAAAACACCTTTAATACCGATCGGGTCAGTTGCTCCCAATGCCGCGCCTAATAATAGAAGAACTAAAATTGGTACATGATGGCCAACCAGTAATTGAAAGCCGTAAAGTAAGCCACCAAACAATACGGCGCAGATAACTAGTGCAATAGTCGCTAGAATACTAATTTGTCGCCAATAACTTCTTAAGTCTGAAATTTTAAATTTCAGTGCAGAAGATGTCAGAATAAAACAAATGACGCCATTAATTAAAAAGTCATAAAAATCGATATGACGTACTGCTTCTTCAATATTGTGAATATTAATGGTAATGAACTGATTACCATTTAAGAGACTAGCTCCCCATTGCAAAATGAAGACAAAGATTGCAGAAACAAGAGGCACGCCAATAGCTTGAGGAAAGCCTAAAATACGCTTATTGAATATAGTCGTTGCAATTGATAAAGCAAATACAACTGTAAGTGCTTGTAATAAGAAAAAATTACCCATGAATACCCTTCTTCTGGGTCAATGACCAAATAAAAAACCTAGACAGCTAAACTGAACAGAATGAGGAAGTAGGCACCTTATAAGGGCCTAAACAGTTAAAAGTTGGAATATAAGTTTAACGAATTACTTTAATCATTCTATCGATCAGTTAAATTTCTTAACATTAATTATGAAGTTGGGGTATTAAAAGATGAGCTTATTTAAAGTGTTTTAATAAACTCATCTTTAACATTAGATAGGATTATTAAAAGTATCACATTGGTTGATATCACCGGACTTTAAGCCCATTTGAAACCAATGCATCCGCTGTTCACTCGTACCATGAGTAAAACTATCAGGTACAACTTGTCCTGTCGCACGTTTTTGCAAATAGTCATCACCAATTTTTTGAGCTGCATCCATTGCTTCTTCAACATCACCAGACTCTAAAAACTGAGTACGTTGTTGATTATGATTTGCCCATATACCTGCTAAACAGTCAGCTTGTAACTCTTGTCGAACAGATAATTGGTTACCCTCTCTTTGGCTGACTTGCGAACGAGCTTGTTGCACTTGAGATGAAATACCAAGCAAGGTTTGAACATGATGACCTACTTCATGCGCAACAACATAGGCTTGAGCAAAATCCCCTGCCTGATCTTGGCGAGAAAGCTCTGATTTATTTTGCTCACCCGAAATCCCCATTTGCTCGCGCATATCTTTAAAGAATTCGGTATCGATATAAACTTTTTGGTCAGCTGGGCAATAAAAAGGTCCCATAGCAGATTGAGCGGTACCACAACCTGAGCGAGTCACTCCACTAAATAAAACTAACGTTGGCGGTGTATAAGTTTTACCTAACTGTTTAAATATAGGTGTCCACGTATCTTCTGTATCAGCTAATACAGTTCCAACAAAATCCGATGCTTCTTTTTGCTCAGGTGTTAAACTTTCTGGTGAGGTTGCATTTGATTGTTGTGAAGCAGTAACCTGCTGCGTTGCCTGATAAGCCATTTGCGGATCAACGCCAAAAAATTTCCATGCGATAAATGCCACGACCAAACCAATAATACTAATACCACCTGCTTTAACACCGCCCCCACCTCGACGGTCCTCAACATTGGTACTGACTCTACGATCTCTCCAGCGCATAACGTCCCTCTTCTTATTAAATGGCCTGATTAGTCAGAAGCTTTTGGCCACATTTTCTGTATTAAACTCACCCCAAGCAACACAACCGCCCCAGCAATCATACCAATCGCAAAGTTCATTAATGTCGGTGTTAAAGCTCCAATAATATTGCCTACTGCGGGTATATTCTCTACATGATCGACGGTACTATCAGTAATATGATGAAGTAAAGGAATTGTATGGTTAATAATTCCTCCACCTACTAAAAACATTGCAATAGTTCCGACAATAGAAAGTAGCTTCATTAAAAGAGGAGCAAAAGCAAGTAAACCACGTCCTAGAGTTTGTTTAAAAGAAGCAGCCTGTTTTGTTAAATATAATCCTAAATCATCAATCTTAACAATCACACCAACCAAGCCATAAACACCTAGTGTCATCACAACAGCAATAATGCTAAGTACACTTATTTTTGTTATTAAAGCCGCCGTAGCAACTGTTCCTAAAGAAATAACAACAATTTCAGCAGATAAAATAAAGTCAGTTCGAATAGCTCCTTTTACTTTCTCTTTTTCAAAAGTAGCCAGATCCAGCTCTTCATTGTTAAATTCTTTTTCTGCTTCCTCAGAGGTTGAAGCTTTTCTATGCATAATTGTATGAAGAACTTTTTCAACGCCTTCATAACATAGAAACAAACCACCTAGCATCAATAAAGGGTTAATCAGCCACGGTGCGATAACACTAATTAATAAAGCTAAAGGTACTAAAATAAGCTTATTAACTAAAGAACCTTTGGCAACCTTCCATACGATAGGCAATTCACGATCTGCACGTACACCTGTTACCTGTTGTGCATTTAAAGCCAAATCATCACCTAAAACACCGGCAGTTTTCTTTGCTGCCATTTTGCTCATTAAAGCGACATCATCTAAAATTGTTGCAATATCATCTAGTAATAAAAGTAAGCCACTTGCCATTTCTTATCCAGGTTTGTATTTATCTAGCTATTGTAAGATGAAATATTCTAATTTCTGTAATTTTACTGAATAAATTCACAATATTATTTTAAGAAAGTTTAACCAATCGCTGACGAAAAAAATTTATTTCCCGTACAATAATGCCAATCTTTTATATTACAGGGCTTACTATCCCTGATTAAGCCAATACGATAGTGGAATAAATAATGAGTAATGTTGATCAGCGTCCAATTATTTTGACAGG
Organism: Acinetobacter sp. 1424608; assembly: GCF_000588255.1. Lineage (NCBI taxonomy): Bacteria > Pseudomonadati > Pseudomonadota > Gammaproteobacteria > Moraxellales > Moraxellaceae > Acinetobacter > Acinetobacter sp. 1424608. The sequence goes on along the minus strand of NZ_JFXL01000008.1, from coordinate 134,430 downwards.
CGACCGCCCAACCGGACAACTTCACCTTGGGCATTTTGTCGGTTCTTTGCGTTCACGTGTAGGTTTACAGGATAGCCACCATCAACACCTCTTATTAGCAGATGCACAAGCATTAACAGATAATGCAGATAACCCAGATAAAGTACGTCGTAACATTTTAGAAGTTGCTCTAGATTATTTAGCTGTTGGTATTGATCCAACTAAAACAACTATTTGTGTTCAGTCATGTTTACCAGCACTGAATGAACTTACAATGTTATATCTTAACTTTGTAACTGTGGCTCGTTTAGAACGTAACCCGACTATTAAATCTGAAATTCAAATGCGCGGTTTTGAACGTGACATTCCGGCGGGCTTCCTTTGCTATCCTGTTGCACAGGCGGCTGATATTACGGCTTTTAAAGCAACTGTAGTACCAGTAGGTGAAGATCAGATTCCAATGATTGAGCAAACGAATGAAATCGTGCGTCGTGTAAACCGTCAAATTGGTCAAGACCTTTTACCTGAATGTAAAGCATTGCTTTCTAATATGGCTCGTTTACCTGGTTTTGATGGTAAAGCAAAAATGTCTAAGTCATTAGGCAATACCATTGTTTTAAATGCTTCTGACAAAGACATTAAAAAGGCTGTAAACGCAATGTACACTGACCCAAATCATCTTCGTATCGAAGATCCAGGTCAGGTTGAAGGAAACATCGTATTTACTTACTTAGATGCATTTGATCCAAATAAAGAAGAAGTTGAAGAGCTAAAAGCACATTACCGCCGTGGTGGTCTTGGTGATGGTACAGTTAAAAAACGTCTCGAAGGTGTGTTAAAAGAATTAATTACTCCTATTCGTGAGCGCCGTGAAGAACTTGCTAAAGACCCTGATTACATTATGGATGTTTTACGTCAAGGTACTGATAAATGTCGAGACATTACTCAGCAAACTTTAGATGAAGTTAAAGATGGCTTAGGCTTATTTAAATTCTAATTCTTTTATTCAAAATATAATTCAAAAAGCCCTACGGGGCTTTTTTTATAATTACATTTAGATTCAATAATTTAAGCTATTACAATTTCTATATATTTATTATGATTCACACGCTCTTACCCTTTTAACGTGAAGTAACACTAATTAACGTGAACCTTAATGAACAAATATGAACACCTCAATAATATAGCTCAAGTAGGTTGATATGAACCTCACGACATTTCTCCTTAAGCCGAAACTGTTTTTAACAGATTCGTTGTTCTACGCAATGATCACCCCAATCATTGCGTATTTTTTTGTCTCTTTTTAGCGTTATTATTTCTCATTTCATTTTATGCTACTTTTCAATGATGCAAAAAAAAATGCCGCATCATTTTTCAGATGCGACATTTTTTAAAGATTTAAGGTAGCTATTAAACTAAACCTTTCTCTTTTAATACTTGCAACATAGTTGAACCAAGCTCAGCTGGGCTACGAGTGTAAGCCATACCTGCTTTTTCAAATGCAGCAAATTTCTCTTCAGCAGTACCTTGACCACCAGAAATGATCGCACCAGCGTGACCCATACGCTTACCTTTAGGAGCAGTTACACCAGCGATGTAACCTACTACAGGCTTAGTCACGTTAGATTTGATGAATTCAGCAGCTTCTTCTTCTGCTGTACCACCGATCTCACCGATCATGATGATTGCATCAGTATCTGGATCGTCTTGGAACAATTGAAGCGCTTCGATTTGGTTCATACCTGGGATTGGGTCACCACCAATACCGATACAAGTAGACTGACCTAAACCAAGCTTAGTTGTTTGAGCAACAGCTTCATAAGTCAATGTACCTGAACGTGAGATAATACCAATACGACCTGGTTGGTGGATGTGACCAGGCATAATACCGATCTTACATTCACCCGGAGTGATCACGCCTGGGCAGTTAGGACCAACTAAACGAGTACCGTTACCGTTAGTTTCTAAATAACGTTTTGCTTTAAGCATGTCGATTGTTGGAACACCTTCAGTGATCACAACGATTAGGCCAACACCTGAATCAACCGCTTCAACGATTGAGTCTAAAACGAATGGAGCTGGTACATAGATTACAGATGCATCTGCATTTGTTTCACGTACAGCTTCTTTCATTGTGTTGAATACTGGTAAGTCAAGGTGAGTTGTACCACCTTTACCTGGAGTAACACCACCAACAACTTTTGTACCGTAGTCTAAAGCTTGTGCAGAGTGGAAAGTACCGTTTTTACCAGTAAAACCTTGTACCAATACTTTAGTGTCTTTATTAATTAATACGCTCATGATTGATACTCCCCTTACGCTTTAACTGCAGCTACAACTTTTTCTGCGGCATCAGACAAACCGTTCGCAGAAATTAATTTCAAACCAGATTCATCAAGTAATTTAGCACCTAACTCAGCGTTGTTACCTTCTAAACGAACAACAACTGGAACAGTTACGTTTACTTCTTGAACCGCTGCAATAATTGCTTCAGCAATCATGTCACAACGTACGATACCACCGAAGATGTTAATTAAAACACCTTGTACAGATGTATCAGCAAGGATGATTTTGAACGCTTCAATTACGCGCTCTTTAGTTGCACCGCCACCAACGTCAAGGAAGTTTGCAGGCTGACCACCATAAAGTTTAATGATGTCCATAGTTGCCATTGCAAGACCAGCACCGTTAACCATACAACCGATGTTACCTTCTAAAGCAACGTAGTTAAGATCAAATTCAGATGCTTTTAATTCACGCTCATTCTCTTGAGATTTGTCACGTAAAGCAGCAACTTTAGGTAAACGGTAAAGCGCGTTAGAGTCGATACCTACTTTAGCATCTACACATAAAATTTCGCCGTTTTCACGAACAGAAAGCGGGTTAATTTCAAATAAAGCAAAATCGTTTTCAACAAATGCTTGGTAAGCAGCTGTCATGATTTTTACGAATTGACCGATTTGTTTGTCTTTCAAACCTAAAGCAAACGCAACTTCACGTGCTTGGAATGGTTGTAAGCCAACTAATGGATCAACTTCAACTTTGATAATTTTTTCTGGAGTTTCTTCAGCAACTTTCTCGATTTCTACACCACCTTCTGTAGAAGCCATGAAAGTAATACGACGGCTAGAACGGTCTACAACCGCGCCCAAGTAAAGCTCACGCTCAACTGGATATACGTCTTCAGCAACAATGATGCTGTTTACTGGTTGACCATTTGCATCTGTTTGATACGTTACAAGACGAGTACCAATGATATTGTTTGCAAATTCGATAACATCTTCTTTAGATTTTGCAACTTTAACGCCACCAGCCTTACCACGACCACCAGCATGAACTTGCGCCTTCATTACAGCGAATTTACCACCAAGCTGTTCAAATGCAGCAACTGCTTCGTCTGCATTGGTTGCCAAGATACCTTCTTGTACCGGCATACCATATTCTTTCAATAACGCTTTAGCTTGATACTCATGTAAGTTCATTTAGTTACCTACTTAACTTTGTTTGTTGTCTTCAATTTGCGCAACATTCTCATGTTGTATGTGCAAATTGCTGTCTACGTCTATCAACTTGATGATTTTTTAATCACACCATCGAATGTGAAAAAGAGCGGAGAAACCGCTCTTTAATTTTATTTACGCTTACGTTGAATCGCGTGAATTGCACGACCATCTACAGCAAGTGCAGCTTCATGAACAACTTCAGAGAATGTTGGGTGACCAAAAGTCATCAACTGAAGATCTTCAACAGAAGATACAAATTCAAGAGCGATCATACCTTGGTGAACGATATCAGATGCTGCAGGTCCAATCACATGCATACCTAATAAACGGTCAGTTTTTGCATCAGCAACGAACTTAACAAAACCTGCACCTTCACCAGCAGCTAAAGCACGACCATTTACAGCAAAACCGAATTGACCAGTTTTTACTTCATGACCTTTTTCTTTAGCTTGTTCTTCAGTTAAACCAACCCACGCCGCTTCAGGGTGTGTATAGATAACAGAAATGATTGTGTCATAGTTTACTTGAGCTGCATGACCCTGAATACGTTCAACAGCCATTACGCCCTCTTCCATTGCTTTATGAGCAAGCATTGGACCGCGAACTAAGTCACCAATCGCATATACACCTTCTACAGAAGTTGCACAGTGATCGTTTACTTCAACTAAACCACGTTCAGTTAATTTAATGCCTGAATCTTCAGCCAATAAACCTTCTGCATAAGCTTTACGGCCAACACAAACGATTAATTTGTCAAAAGTTTGAGTTTTTTCTTCGCCACCTTGAGTGTATTTAACAGTCACTTCACGACCATTAACTTCTGTGCCAGAAACTTTAGCACCAACGCGAATATCAAGACCTTGCTTAGTTAAAAGCTTTTGGTATTCTTTTGCCAAAGCTTTATCAGCCATTGGCAAGAATGCATCCATTGCTTCAAATACAACAACTTCAGCACCAAGACGACGCCATACTGAGCCAAGTTCTAAACCGATTACACCTGCACCAATTACACCTAAACGCTTAGGTACTTCTGGGAAGTTTAATGCGCCAGTTGAATCAACAATAATATCTTGATCTACAGGAGCTACAGGAATATTTACAGGCACAGAACCAGACGCAAGAATCACGTATTTAGGTTCTAAAACTTGAGTTTCACCTTCATGAGAAACGAACTCAACTTTTTTACCAGCAAGTAATTTACCTGTACCTTTTAACCACTCAATACCGTTGCCTTTAAGCAATTGGTCGATACCGCCAGTTAATTGGTCAACAATTTTGTCTTTACGAGCAAGAAGTTTTGCAAGATCGAAATTCACTTCACCAGTTGTAATACCGTGATCAGCTAAGTGATGCACTGTATCTTCATAACGATGAGAAGAATCAAGCAAAGCTTTAGAAGGGATACAACCTACGTTTAAGCAAGTACCACCTAAAGAAGGCTTACCGTTGTGAATACGTTTTTCAATACAAGCGACTTTGAAGCCTAGTTGAGCAGCACGAATCGCAGCTTCATAACCACCAGGACCACCGCCGATGACAACAAGATCAAATTGTTGAGACATTTTTATCTCCATAAACCAAGATAGAGGATCGCTCTATCCTGGTAGGTATTTATTCGAAGAAATTAAAGATCAAGGATGAGTTTAGCTGGCTCTTCTAACAATTCTTTGATTGCTACTAAGAAACCTACAGCTTCTTTACCATCGATCATACGGTGGTCGTAAGAAAGCGCTAAGTACATCATTGGCAAGATTTCAACTTGACCATTTACCGCCATAGGACGCTCTTGGATTTTGTGCATACCCAAGATACCAGTTTGCGGCTGGTTCAAAATAGGAGTTGAAAGCAATGAACCGAAAGTACCACCGTTAGTGATAGTGAAAGTACCACCAGTCATTTCTTCGATAGATAATTTACCATCACGTGCTTTAGCAGCATAAGCAGCAATACCTGCTTCAACTTCTGCGTAGCTCATACGGTCCGTATCACGTAATACTGGTACAACAAGACCACGATCAGAAGATACTGCAACACCGATGTCATAGTAACCGTGATAAACGATATCGTCGCCATCAATTGAAGCATTTACAGCTGGGTAACGTTTAAGCGCTTCAGTTGCTGCTTTAACGAAGAATGACATGAAGCCTAAACGAGCACCATGACGTTTTTCGAAAGCATCTTTATATTGCTTACGCAATTCCATGATTGGCTTCATGTTAACTTCGTTAAATGTAGTTAACATTGCAGTTTCTTGAGTAGCTGCAAGAAGACGCTCAGCAACACGTTTACGTAAACGAGTCATTGGAACGCGTTTTTCGATACGCTCGCCAACAGCAACGCTTAACGGAGTAACGTTAGCAGCTGGTTTAGCTTGATGGTTTGCAACATCTTCTTTAGTGATACGACCACCACGACCAGTACCTTGTACGTCAGAAGCAGCAATACCAGATTCAGTTAACGCTTTACGAACCGCAGGAGCTTGATCAGACACAGTTTCTGTACGCTCAACAACAGGAGCTGCACCAGCTTGAGTTTGAGCAACTGCTTGTTCTACTGCTGCAGGAGCAGCAGCTGCGCCAGCACCAGCTTCGAATTGAGCAATAACTTCGTCAGAAAGAACTGTATCGCCTTCACCTTTAATGATTGCAACCAAGCTACCATCTGCAGGAGCAACAACTTCTAAAACAACTTTGTCGGTTTCAATATCACAGATTACTTCATCACGTGATACAGGTTCACCCACCTTTTTATGCCAAGTTGCGATGGTGCCATCTGCAACAGACTCTGGGAATACCGGTGCTTTAATTTCGGTTGCCATTATTGAGAATCTCCTGATTGTTCAGCTTCGATTGCCAATGCATCATTAATTAGCTGAGCTTGTTGTTTTGCATGCAAGTACGGTGAGCCACAAGCTGGTGCAGCAGAAGCTTCACGACCTGCAAAACTGATACGGATTTGTTTGCCAGATTTTAAGATATCGTCATATAAACGCGGTGCGATAAACAACCAAGCGCCTTGGTTCTTCGGCTCTTCTTGTGCCCAAACGAGTTCTTTCACATTTGGATAAGCAGCCAAGATTTCCGCAAGACGTTGCTCTGGATATGGATACAACTGTTCAATACGTACGATTGCAACATTAGTTAAGTTTTGTTCACGACGTTTTTCGAGTAAGTCGTAATAAACTTTACCGCCACAAAGTACGAGACGAGTTACATCTGACTTGTTAATTTGATCGATTTCGTCAATTACAGTCTGGAATGAACCATGTGCTAGCTCTTCTAAAGTAGAAGTTGCAAGTTTATGACGAAGTAAAGATTTCGGTGACATTACGATTAATGGCTTACGAATTGGGCGTACAGCCTGACGACGTAATGCATGGAAAATCTGTGCAGGTGTCGTTGGAGTGATCACTTGCATGTTGTCTTCAGCACATAACTGTAAGAAACGTTCTAAACGAGCTGAAGAGTGCTCTGGACCTTGACCTTCGAAACCATGTGGTAACAACATCGTTAAACCACAAACACGCTCCCACTTAGTCTCACCAGAAGCAATAAACTGATCAATCACAACCTGAGCACAGTTTACGAAGTCACCAAATTGTGCTTCCCAAATAATTAAGCTCTTAGGAATTGTAGTTGCGTAACCATATTCAAATGCAAGAACTGCTTCTTCAGATAACAAAGAATCGTAAATCGCGAAACGTGGTTGGTTCTCTTTAACATGACAAAGAGGAATGTAAGTTGAACCGTCAACTTGGTTATGCAATTTCGCATGACGGTGTGAGAAGGTACCACGACCTACGTCTTCACCAGTAATACGAACTAGATAATCTTCATCCAATAAAGTCGCATAAGCTAAAGTTTCTGCTGCACCCCAGTTTAAAGGAGTTTCGCCAGTTTGCATTTTCACGCGATCTTCAATTACTTTTTGAACCTGACGCTGCATTACAAACCCTTCAGGAAGTTTGCTCATGCCCTCGCCTAATTCTTTAAGGCGGTTCAAGTCAAATGAAGTATCCCAATCGTCTGTATAGTCATGGCCCAAATATGGAGTCCAATCAACAAACATTTTGGTATTTGGTTCAAGAATCAATGCATTTGCTACATGATTACCCGCTTCTAAATCAGAACGGTAATCTTCAACCATTTGATCAGCTTCAGCACGATCAAGTACTTTCTCTTGTACAAGTTGATCAGCATAAAGTGTACGAGTAGTTGCTTTCTTCGCAATTACTTGATACATCAATGGTTGTGTACCAGATGGCTCATCCGCTTCGTTATGACCACGACGGCGATAACAGAACAAATCAATAACAACATCTTTACGGAATTCGTGACGGAAATCATGTGCTAATTGAGTAGCAAAGATAACAGCTTCAGGATCATCACCATTTACATGGAAAATCGGTGCCTGAATCATTTTAGCAACGTCTGTACAGTACTCTGTAGAACGCGCATCACGTGGATCAGAAGTTGTGAAACCAACTTGGTTATTCACAATAATATGAACCGTACCACCAACTGTATAGCCACGAGTTTGTGACATTTGGAAGGTTTCCATGTTCACGCCTTGACCTGCAAATGCAGCATCACCATGAACAATAACTGGCAATACGTCATCACCGCCGATGTCTCTACGACGTACTTGACGCGCACGCACAGAACCTTCAACTACAGGACCAACAATTTCCAAGTGAGATGGGTTAAATGCCAATGCCAAGTGAACTTCACCACCTGGAGTCATTACATTACTTGAGAAACCTTGGTGGTATTTAACGTCACCAGAACCTTTCTTATGAAGTGATTTACCTTCGAACTCACCAAACAAGTCCGCCGGATTTTTACCCATAATATTAACAAGAAGGTTCAAACGGCCACGGTGTGGCATACCGATAACAACTTCTTTACAACCTACAGCACCAGCACGCTGGATAATCTCATTTACCATAGGAATAAAAGATTCGCCGCCTTCAACACCAAAGCGTTTAGCACCGACGTATTTATTACCGAGATATTTTTCTAGCCCCTCAGCAGCAGTTAAACGCTCTAAGAAGCCTTTCTTTTGATCATTTGAGAAATTGAATTTACCACGGGCACTTTCAAGACGCTGTTGAATCCAACGTTTTTCTTTTGTGTCCACGATATGCATGTATTCAACACCGATTGAACCACAATAGATTGCTTCCATTGCTTCAATCATTTCGGCAAGCGTTGCTTCGCTCTTGCCAATCTCAAGATTGCCTGTATTGAATACTGTGTCTAAATCTGATTTGGTTAAACCGTGTGCTGAAAGATCTAAATCAGGAATATCTTCACGCTTAGCAAGACCTAATGGATCTAATTTAGCTTTTTGATGTCCGCGATTGCGATAAGCAGCAATAAGTTGTAAAACGCCAATTTGACGACGCTCATGCTCAGTACTTACAGTACTTTGTACAACAGGTTGAACACGATTAGCATTACGTCCTAGTAATAGGAATTGCTCACGCACAGCGCTGTGTGGTTGGTCACCCTTTGGATATTTATCGAAATATTGGCGCCAGTCCTCAGCGACGGAGGTTGGGGAAGTCAGGTACTGCTCGTAAAGTTCTTCAATATACGCTGCACTATCAGCGGAAAGTTCAGTGTCAAGACGCAATGCGTCAGCAACTTCTTGCATTTGTGGACCCATTTCCTATTGCAAAAAATATTACAGGCTGCCTTTTAAGCACACCCATGATGCATAATGTCAAATTGGTAAAAATGACACTACTTACCCAACAGGTCTTCAAGACCATGGAGCGTCATACTACCTAGAGAGAAAACTCCATAGGTAATTAATGAATCACAACGCCCTCAATGGCATCATCACTCACCTTATACTCGATTAAAACCGAGCAATTTTTTGCAAATCTTTTTAGAAAAATTAACTATACAATTAACTTTTCTAAAATGACTTTGACCATAAAAATTAAGCACTGATCTAAGATCGTGCCACTTAATTTAATTTCACTAGTATACGCTTTTTTTACCTACAACTTTGTGGCAAATCGTATCATGTTCTTAACGAACGATTGATTTTTTTGACACATACCATCTATAAATTGGCGAAATACATATCCAATTTTATCTATTAATATATGGTGCTTTATATAAAAACCCCTCTTTTAACGACTAAAGTATAAGACGTCTATTATAAAATTAAAAAAAAACGCACATCAAGGATGTGCGTTCTCTATTTGTGCAGAATTAACCCGCTTGATCTAACAACATATTACGGATGTGACCGATAGCTTTTGTTGGATTCAAACCTTTAGGACATACTGACACACAGTTCATGATACCTTTACAGCGGAACAAACTGAATGGATCGTCAAGACGAGCCAAACGATCTGCTGTCGCAGTATCACGAGAATCGATAATAAAACGGTATGCATTCAACAATGCTGAAGGACCCAAGAATTTATCAGGGTTCCACCAGAATGATGGGCATGAAGTTGAACAACATGCACAAAGAATACACTCATACAAACCATTTAAGTGTTCACGCTCTTCCGGAGACTGTAAACGCTCTTTAGGTGGAGCTGGCTGGTTATTGATCAAGAATGGCTGAATTTTGTCATATTGATCATAGAATTGGTTCATATCAACAACCAAATCTTTAACAACCGGCAAACCTGGCAATGGACGAATTACGATTTTCTCTGGTAGGTCATTAAGGTTTTGCAAGCAAGCTAAACCATTTTTACCATTGATGTTCACACCATCAGAACCACAAATACCTTCACGGCAAGAGCGACGGAATGTTAACGTTTCGTCTTGAACTTTCAAAGCAAGCAATGCATCAAGCAACATACGGTGCTTATCAGTCAATTCAAGTTTGAAAGTTTGCATGTACGGCGCTTTATCCTTATCAGGATCATAGCGGTAGATTTCGAATGTACGAGTACCTCTACTCATCTTTATACTCCCGATTAGAATGTACGTGGTGCTGGTGGAATTGGATCAACAGTTAACGGCTTGAAGCGCACTGGCTTATATTCCAAACGGTTATCTGATGAATACCATAAAGTATGTTTCATCCACTCATCATCACGACGACCGTATGAATAAGTTGGGTGATCAGCTGGTAATTCATAGTCAACTACCGTATGCGCACCACGACATTCTTTACGCGCAGCAGCTGAAATTAATGTAGCTTTTGCAACCTCATATAAGTTTTCAACTTCAAGCGCTTCAACACGTGCAGTGTTAAATACTTTAGATTTATCTTTCAAGTGAATGTTACGCACACGCGGTTCAAGAGCAAGAATCTCTTTAACACCTTTATCAAGCAATGCTTGAGTACGGAACACACCAGCGTGGTCTTGAACGATATCACGAATTGCATCAGCAACTTCTTGTGCATTTTCACCAGAAGTTGATTCATCCAACTTACGTACGCGATTTAAAGTTTGCTCTAATACGTTTGTTGGAAGCGGTGCATATTCATCACCATGATGCTTAGTTACGTAGTCGATAATGTGCTCACCAGCAGCTTTACCAAATACAACCAAGTCAAGAAGTGAGTTAGTACCTAAACGGTTTGCACCATGTACTGATACGCAAGAACATTCACCAATTGCATAGAAACCTTTTACAGGTTTAGTGTAGTTGTCTGTACCAGGTTCTGGTAAGCACACTTGACCATGCATATTCGTAGGAATACCACCCATTTGATAATGGATTGTTGGCACTACTGGAATTGGTTCTTTAGTAATGTCTACGTTTGCGAATTTTTTACCGATCTCAAATACAGATGGTAAACGCTTCATGATTGTGTCAGCACCTAAGTGAGTCATATCAAGTAAGATATAATCACCTTTTGGACCACAACCACGACCTTCTTTAATTTCCTGGTCCATAGAGCGTGATACGAAGTCACGTGGAGCCAAGTCTTTTAAAGTCGGTGCATAACGTTCCATGAACGGTTCGCCGTCTTTGTTACGAAGGATCGCACCTTCACCACGACAACCTTCAGTTAACAATACACCTGCGCCCGCAACACCCGTAGGGTGAAATTGCCAGAATTCCATATCTTGTAATGGAATGCCAGCACGAGCAGCCATACCAAGACCGTCACCAGTGTTGATATAAGCATTTGTTGATGCACGGTAAACACGACCAGCACCACCAGTTGCAAACAATGTTGCTTTTGCTTGGAATACGGCAATATTACCAGTTTCTTGGTCAATTGCAGTCACACCAAGCACATCACCTGCTTCGTTACGGATCAAATCAAGAGCGATCCATTCAACGAAGAATTGAGTACCCATTTTCACGTTGCTTTGATAAAGCGTGTGCAATAATGCGTGACCAGTACGGTCAGCAGCAGCACAAGCACGTGGAACTGGTTTATCACCATAGTTCGCAGAGTGACCACCGAACGGACGTTGGTAAATTGTACCATCAGCGTTACGGTCAAACGGCATACCCATATGTTCAAGTTCATACACAACTTTTGGTGCTTCACGACACATAAATTCAATTGCGTCTTGGTCACCTAACCAGTCAGAACCTTTTACCGTATCGTAAAAGTGGAAATGCCAGTTATCTTCTTGCATGTTACCTAACGACGCACCGATACCGCCCTGAGCAGCAACTGTATGTGAACGTGTTGGGAAAACTTTAGTAAGTACAGCAACTTTCAAACCTGCTTGAGCAAGTTGGTAAGATGCACGCATACCAGAACCACCACCACCAACGATAACAGCATCGAAAGTGAGGTTTTGAATATTTGAATAATCTTCTTTAGGGTTTATCGCGCCCATGATATCTTCCTATCAATTCGCCCAGAAAATCTGGATACCCCAGATTGCGTACACAAACACTGCAATAATGACAGCCGTAGTCAGTACAAGGCGTAAACCTTTCGCTGAAGGACCCATTTGACGAGTAGTGACATAGTCAGTGAAAACTTGCCACATACCAATCCATGCGTGTGCGATAAGCGACAAAATTGCCAATAAAGAGAAAATCTTCATTGGTAATGTCATCATGAAGCCAGCCCATTGTTGATAGTCAAATCCGCCTTTGCAGAGAATCCAACCAAAAAGAACAACAGTATAAGCTGCCAATACCACAGCACTTACACGCTGGATAAACCAATCACGAGAACCTGAACCTGTTAAACCTGTAGCACTTTTCATTAGAACATAATCCATACAAAGGCTGCGATAATGGCTACCACAGATAAGATCAATGAAATTGTCGCTGCAATACGACCGCTTTGCAGTTCTTCAGCAAAACCTAGATCTGCAAGCAAATGCTTAACCCCAGCAATAAAGTGGAAAATTAAGCCGGCTACAAATACCCAAACGATAAAACGTACAAGGATATTTCCGAAAACGACATTTTTAACGTAGTCAAATCCTTCTGGTGAAGATAATGATTTATCTAGAATCCATAAGAGAACTGGTACTAATAAGAAAACGATGACACCTGATAAACGGTGTAAAATTGATGCAATAGCCACGGGTGAGCGTAAATTTACCGCTAACACCTGACCCATGGACAAATTGACAGGTCTGTTGCTTTTCACAGCGGGCATCCTGTAGGTAGAAACTCCGACCGGAGTTTGTTGAATTAATTCCAAGGAAAGCTGGCATTGTTAGGCAAGCACAGCTCATGCCTAACCTATAAACGACACTGAATTATAAAACGCGAAATATCAAAATACAAACAATCCACTTTGCCTTTTCCGCAAAAACTCATTAAATAAGAATCATTCACATAGCCAAACAGTAGTCTTCCCTATCCAAAATTTAAGAGTAAACAAAACATGTGCTTGTTTAACAACATCTTTTATAAAAAATATCTTTTCTACTGCTTTATCTAAAATAAGTGAGTTTTAGACTAAAGATAAAGTTAATAATTCATCAAGCCTAATCAAAATCATAAACCAAATTTACCGTTACATACTAATTTTAATCATTTTTATTTTAAAAATATCCAATATCATCATTTACCTTAAATGTAATAAAGAGCTACTTGACTCTTAACAGTGAGTAGTATTTTTACAAAAAAAGAGTTTTAAATTTTTAAGGATGTTCAACAAGCTATTTTTTAAACAATTAAACTTAAAAAAAGTACAACTTTTAGAATTATCAAATAGTGATAATTAGGCAATTTTTGAATCGCAATTTAAAATTACAGACTGAGTTTTATGATTTTTTTAAGCGGATTGGCATTTTATAACCATGTCTAATTCTTAATTCTAATTTAAAAATTTGCTTACAATTGTACTCACGCTTCATTTTTTTTCTGCACGTTCTTCTTGAATTGACTTATGATACCATCCCGATGCAGTGATTTTACTGACTTTTTTGCTCGGGTCTTGATGACTAACTCTCTGTGGGAACGTCATTTTTTATCCATAAGTATAATTGACAAAATTTCAGTACTCACTAATCTTATAGCAAATTTTGACACCGTCTGATTCGCACATGAGAAAATTAGGATTTCGAGTCAGATAATCATTCACCAGGACAGGAGATCTATTGAATGTCTGAAGCAACTGGCAAAAAAGCCGTATTACATCTTGATGGCAAAGAAATTGAATTACCAATTTACAGTGGCACATTAGGTCCCGATGTAATCGACGTTAAAGATGTATTGGCCTCAGGTCACTTTACTTTTGATCCTGGTTTTATGGCGACAGCTTCATGCGAGTCTAAAATCACATTTATCGATGGTGACAAAGGTATTTTATTACACCGCGGTTACCCGATTGACCAGTTAGCGACTCAAGCAGACTACCTTGAAACTTGTTATTTATTATTAAATGGTGAGTTACCAACTGCTGAACAAAAAGTTGAGTTCGATGCGAAAGTTCGTGCTCACACTATGGTTCATGATCAAGTTAGCCGTTTTTTCAATGGTTTCCGTCGTGACGCACACCCTATGGCAATCATGGTTGGTGTAGTTGGCGCATTATCTGCGTTCTATCACAACAACCTTGACATTGAAGACATCAACCACCGCGAAATTACTGCGATTCGTTTGATTGCTAAAATTCCAACGCTTGCTGCTTGGAGCTACAAATATACTGTAGGTCAGCCATTCATCTATCCACGTAACGACTTAAATTACGCGGAAAACTTCTTACACATGATGTTTGCAACTCCTGCAGACCGTGACTACAAAGTAAACCCTGTTCTTGCGCGTGCAATGGATCGTATTTTCACGCTTCATGCTGACCACGAACAAAACGCTTCTACGTCTACAGTTCGTCTTGCCGGTTCTACTGGTGCGAATCCATATGCGTGTATCTCTGCTGGTATCTCTGCTCTTTGGGGACCTGCACACGGTGGCGCGAACGAAGCAGTTCTTAAAATGCTTGATGAAATCGGTAGCGTTGAAAATGTTGCTGAGTTCATGGAAAAAGTTAAACGCAAAGAAGTTAAACTTATGGGCTTCGGTCACCGCGTTTACAAAAACTTCGACCCACGTGCTAAAGTGATGAAGCAAACTTGTGACGAAGTTCTTGAAGCATTAGGTATCAACGATCCTCAATTAGCGCTTGCTATGGAACTTGAACGTATTGCATTGAATGACCCGTACTTTGTTGAACGTAAACTTTACCCTAACGTAGACTTCTACTCTGGTATCATCCTTAAAGCGATTGGTATCCCAACAGAAATGTTTACTGTTATCTTCGCTCTTGCACGTACAGTTGGCTGGATCAGCCACTGGTTAGAAATGCACAGCGGTCCTTACAAAATTGGTCGTCCACGTCAGCTTTACACTGGTGAAGTGCAACGTGACATCAAGCGTTAATATTCGAAAGAACATTAATGTAAAAAAGCTGCCTAATGGCAGCTTTTTTTATAAATAAGTTTTTTAAAAGTTATTCTTCTTCAAACATATTTAACAAGTGATGACTAATACCATCAGCTCTTAACCAAGCCAACTCATAACTTGCTTTTGCCAGAGCTAAAACACGTCTTTCAAATTCAGTCCATATGTCTTTAACTTGTGCTTCTGAAATACCCAAACCACTTTCAGGTGCAAGATGCTTATTTTTTTCACATATTTTTAAGGCATGATAGAGTTTACGTCCTTTACTCGCCCCTTCCATTAACCGAACACGCTTACTTAATATAAACCCTTCCACATGCTGGATATTTGCCTGTGGCAACATAGGCACCAAAATTTGGTCTAATTGATCATCTAAGCGCTTCCAGACAGCTAAACGCTGCTCTACTGTATAAGTATTCCATTGAATTACTTCATGGTTAAAACGGCGACAACCACGACATACTTGATCACCAAAAACTGTTGAACAACGCCCTGCACATGGGGTGAGAGAGAGCGTTCGATGATCATTACTCAAAACAAACTCCTTAAATAAACCATATACTTTTTATGGTTTTCTCGCTTATTACAAATTTTCGCGCTAAAATACGCGCCTTAAATTTCTATCTTAATACATTTGGAGTATTCCATGAACGCTACTGTAGAACAGCTTGCACCTGTAGAACAGCAAGCGACCGCGGGTTGGGTTGTTGCAGCACTATATCAATTTAAAGAAGTTCAAGATCCGGCCGATCTTCAACAACGTCTTTTAGACTTAGTGAAAACAATTAACCTTTGCGGAACTCTGATTGTAGCAGGTGAAGGAATTAATGGTACGGTTGCAGGAGACCGTGAGGCAATTGATACAATTCATCAATTTTTATTAAATGAAGGCTTCAATGCTATGGAATATAAAGAATCCCATAGCTCTGACAAACCTTTCCGTAAAATGAAAATTAAGCTTAAAAAAGAAATTGTGACTTTAGGCGTAGAAGTAAAACCTCGTGATTTAGTTGGTCACTATCTTGATCCTAAAGAATGGAATGAGCTTATTGCACGCGATGATGTCATCTTAATCGACACACGTAATGACTATGAATACAAAGCCGGTACTTTCAAAGGTGCAATTGACCCTAAAACAGAAACATTCCGCGAATTTCCTGAGTACGTTAAAAAAGAATTAGAACAGCATAAAGACAAAAAAATTGCGATGTTCTGTACTGGTGGTATTCGTTGTGAAAAATCAACTTCTTTACTTCTTCAAGAAGGATTTAAAGAGGTTTATCACCTAAAAGGCGGTATTCTCAAATATTTAGAAGAAACACCAGCTGATGAAAGTCTTTGGGAAGGTGAATGTTTCGTATTTGACGGACGTACTGCGGTAACTCATGGTGTCGAAGAAGGCGCAAACATTAAATGTCATGCTTGTGGCTGGCCTTTAACTCCTGAAGAATCAGCGCTACCAAGCTATGAACATGGTGTTTCTTGCGTATATTGCATCGATAAAACGACAGAGAAACAAAAAGCTGGTTTCCGTATGCGCCAGTCACAAATTGCTGCTGCTAAGCGTAAACGCCTATAAAATTAAAAAGTAACTACAAAAGGCATTTAGTTTTCTAAATGCCTTTTTTTGTTTCTTCTAAATAAGTGCTAATAATAAAAAACGCCCTAGAAAGGACGTTATTTATTATTTCTTCTAATAAATTAATTTGGAGTATGGTACATCAAATATAATTCATTCAAATTATCTGGAATTTCTTCTGCCAGTTCATCCATTAACTGTCCATTGCGACGGAAAGACTCCATTTGTGGATCTTCTTCATCAATTCCACTAAAAACCATGATCGGTAAAGTCAAATCAACCAATTGTTCTTCATACTCAGGAGCAAACCATGCCTCTTCATTTAAGAACATTGCATCAACAAACCCTACACTCCAATCGCCTAGGCTTGATTCAACATCAGCTTCTTCAACTTCAAATGGAAATTCAATCCCATTTTCATTTGCTAAATCTTGACGAATCGACTCTAGCCAAACCTTGATTTGCTGAATAATTTCTGCCGGAACCTTTTTCTGGTTACCTTCGAATAATTCATCTAACCAGCGGTCAAACTGAGGGCCTACTGCAATTGCACACAAAAAACCATGAGTTGCAGCAAAGTCTAGACCATACTCATTGTGGTCTCCATCTAGATATTCACTTAACTGGTCTAAATCTAATGCACTCATTGTGTTACCTGACTTTAAAAAGAAATTGACGATAGCATAGCACTTAAGCCGACGATGCCCTATTTAGTTTTGATTAGTCTTCATCATCAAGATCATCATCGTCTAAATCATAATCGAAATCTTTTAACTCACGCTCTAAACGGCGCTGTGCCAATAGATCATCAATTAATCTACGTTTTTCCAACGATTCTTTTGCACTGATTTTGCCTGATGACTCATCAAAACCGACATCATCATCATCGCCGTAGTTATCATCTAGTTCAAAATCTGTAGAAGACACTAAAACTACCTCATAATGAAAAAATGTGAATGGGTCTAGCCGCTATTTATCTGTCTTACTTTTCCTTGTCAAGTTTTATTTATATTTTTTTCATTTAATTGCTCATTTGTACTTTTTTTCGCCCAAAAAATTGTGTATTTATAAAACAGCACAGTCTTTTGATAATCGAAGATTTCTACAAATTTTTCTATGATTTAAACTTGAAAAAAATGATTTTAGCCCAATATTCAAAAAATAGTCGTGAATTCAAAGATATTTTTTATTTAACGGTCACCGATCAAAGCCGAAACATTTCAAGCAAATTGTGCTATCATGCACGGTTTTTCACTGCCACAGATTCAACAAAGAGTAAGCAAAGATGAGCGATATGCATTCCCCTACTTCTCAAGTAGCGGCTCTGATTAGCCGAGGCAAAGAACAAGGTTACTTAACTTACGCTGAGGTTAACGATCATCTGCCGGACTCGATTACTGAAAGCGAACAGATTGAAGACATCATCCAGATGCTTCAAGACGTTGGTATTCCTGTACACGAGCGTGCACCTGAATCTGACGATACCATGTTCGGCGAATCAGCTGACGCAACTGATGAAGTTGCTGAAGAAGAAGCTGCTGCCGTACTTGCATCTGTTGAAAATGAGCCTGGACGTACGACAGACCCTGTACGTATGTACATGCGTGAAATGGGTACAGTAGAACTATTAACCCGTGAAGGTGAAATCAGCATTGCCAAACGTATTGAAGAAGGGATTCGTGATGTCCTAAACTCAATCGCTTACTGGCCAAATGCTGTTGAAGTTGTATTAAAAGAATATAATGATTTTTTAACTGGCGAACGCCGTCTTGCCGATATTTTATCTGGCTACCTCGATCCTGAAACTGATGAAGATATTCCTGAAGTTTTAGAAGAAGTTGAAGAGCTTGAGGAAGAAGACGAATCATCTACAAAGTCAACGAAAGAAGTTAAGCTTGATGATGACGATGAAGAAGAAGAGTCTGAAGGTGATGACGACTCTGAAGGTGATTCAGGCCCAGACCCTGAAGTTGCAAAAGTTCGTTTTGCTGAGTTAGAAGCTGCATGGGCTCAAACTAAAGCTGTGATTGAAAAACATGGCCGTAATAGCCCTGAAGCAAATGAAGCTCTTGAGTCTTTAGCAACTGTATTCATGATGTTTAAATTTACTCCACGTTTATTTGACATCATTTCAGAAATGATTCGCGGAACTCACGAGCAAATCCGTGCCAACGAACGTGAAATTATGCGTTATGCAGTGCGTCGTGGCCGTATGGATCGTACTCAATTCCGTACATCTTTCCCTAAACAAGAATCTAATCCAGCTTGGTTAGATGAACAAATTGCTAAAGCTCCTGCAGAAATCAAAGCTCATTTAGAAAAAGTTCGTCCAGATGTCTTAGCATTCCAGCAAAAGATTGCAGATATTGAGAAAGAACTTAATTTAAGCGTTGCTGAAATTAAAGATATTTCTAAACGTATGGCGATTGGTGAAGCCAAAGCACGTCGTGCGAAAAAAGAAATGGTAGAAGCTAACCTTCGTTTGGTAATTTCGATTGCGAAAAAATACACCAACCGTGGTTTACAGTTCCTTGACTTGATTCAAGAAGGGAACATTGGTTTGATGAAAGCCGTAGATAAGTTTGAATACCGTCGTGGTTATAAATTCTCGACTTATGCAACTTGGTGGATTCGTCAGGCAATTACCCGTTCTATTGCAGACCAAGCACGTACAATTCGTATTCCTGTACATATGATTGAAACGATTAACAAGATTAACCGTGTCTCTCGTCAATTGTTACAGGAAATGGGCCGTGAACCTACTCCAGAAGAGTTAGGTGAACGTTTAGAAATGGATGAGGTCAAAGTTCGTAAGGTTCTTAAAATTGCTAAAGAACCAATTTCAATGGAAACTCCAATCGGTGATGATGAAGATTCGCATCTTGGGGACTTTATTGAAGACCAGAACATCACTTCTCCAATTGATGCTGCGACTTCAGAAGGCTTAAAAGAAGCGACTCGTGAAGTTCTAGAAAACTTAACTGAACGTGAAGCTAAAGTATTAAAAATGCGTTTTGGTATCGATATGCCAACCGATCATACTTTAGAAGAAGTTGGTAAACAGTTTGATGTAACACGTGAACGTATTCGTCAAATCGAGGCGAAAGCATTACGTAAATTACGTCACCCTTCTCGTTCTGAACACTTGCGTTCTTTCTTAGAGAATGACTAAGTTTTGAAATCTTGAAATTTCGACACTAGCCCCCATTTAATAGAAAGAGCTATAAACGCCTGCGATGATGCAGGCGTTTCACATGATGAGGTTACTTATGTTAGACCGCACTCCATCTCGCGAACTCCGTGAAGACCTTTGGGTATTTCCAATGGACTATCCAATTAAACTCATTGGCGATGCGGGTGAAGAATTACGTATAGCTGTAGTTGATATTCTAGTAAAACATTTCCCTGACTTTGACCAATCAACGTTAAAAGTACAAGAATCTCGTACAGGCAAATACCATTCATTAACCGCACAATTACGCTTTGATGAATTGGAACAAGTTCATGCTTTGTATGCAGACTTGGCTGCTTGTCCGCAAATAAGAACTGCACTTTAATTTTAAGATGCCATGACAACTTTAATGTCATGGCATTTTTATTTATAACAACCTTATTATAAATAATCACAAATATTTAGAACCGTTTAAGCAAAATACTTTAAACTCATCAAGAGCATACTCTCATGACTTAAGGTTGTGAGCTGCCCTTCTGTTTAGTACGTCGCACAGGAAAATGTTTAATGAGCCTTGATAAACCCACTTTGATTATTCGTCAGTGGAACGATTTACAAGATTATCAAAGCAAATTCGAATTGATGAAGAACCTGACCAATCAACGTGATGAAAACACAGCAGACGAGCTGTGGTTGCTCCAGCATCACGAAGTCCTTACTCAAGGACAGGCTGGAAAACCAGAGCATATTCTAATTCCATCGAATATTCCTGTCGTTCAAACTGACCGTGGTGGACAAGTGACATGGCATGGACCAGGCCAACTGGTAGCTTACTTTATGTTTGACCTTAATCGACTAAAGTGGAATGTACGTACATTGGTTAGTTTTGCTGAACAATTTATGATTGATGTTTTAAAGAAATATAATATTGAAGCATATGCAAAACCTGATGCTCCAGGCGTATATGTAAATGATAGAAAAATTGGTTCCTTAGGTTTCAAAATTCGCCGTGGACGTAGTTATCACGGTTTAGCCCTAAACTTGGACTGTGCTCTAACTGGTTTTCAAACTATTAACCCTTGTGGTTATGCAGGGTTAGAAATGGTCCGCATAAAAGATTTAGTGACTCCATATCCATCATTTGAGCAACTTTGTCAGGACTTTATTGAGTATATTAAGGCCTCTGGGTTCTTTAATGACCCTGAAGTCAAAATTGAATAAATGATTTTGAGATGGAATAAAAATAGATTAGAGTAATTACTCTAAATTTGCTTTTGCATAATTTTAAGAAGGGATAGCAAGTGATTTCGACAAAAGCTGTAAAGCCCACTCTGCAACTTGCCTACGTTAAGCTCATGATGGATGTTGTTGGTCGTGGCTTAGTCATGGCGAGTCAAGTAGATAGTGAAATACAAGAGGAAGTGTCCAAATTTCCTGTTCACTTTGTACTTTCAATGAATGTCTTCCCAAATGGACCAGCATTTTTTGCCCGAGTGACAGAGAACAAACAATTAGAGCTGCTAAAAAGAGCGGAAAAAAAACCTGATTTAACCATTACATTTAAGCATGTAACTCATGCATTTTTGGTTTTCTCATTTCAGGAAAGCACTGCTCAAGCATTTGCAAACGATCGAATGATTGCCGATGGTGATGTATCCGCAGCAATTCGTCTAGTACGCTGCCTAAACAAAATGGAATCTCTCATTTTACCGAAATTGGTAGCTTCACTCGCAGTTAAAGAATACCCAACCGAACTCACCCTAAAAGAAAAATTCAACGAAGCTGCAAATATTTATTTAAAAGTAGCTAAGTCTTACTTCAAGCGGAGCGCATAACATGGCTAAACCATATTACGAATTCTTTTGTCCTGTAAAAGTCATTGCCGGTAATGCTGCTTTAGAACATATTCCGTTTGAACTCGCGACTTTGGGTGCAAAGCGTCCTCTTATCATTACCGATAAAGGCGTTCGCGCGAATGGCTTACTCAACCCTATTGAAGCTGCTTTTAGTACGACTGATGCTGTGATTGGTCATGTTTTTGATGATGTTCCACCAGACTCAAGTCTTGAAGTCGTTCGCCTTGCAGCAGAAGCTTATCGCACAAATAAGTGTGACGCGATTATTGCTGTTGGCGGTGGCTCTGTTATTGATACCTCTAAAGCAACCAATATTTTAGTCTCTGAAGGTGGAAATGACCTTCTTCAATATTCTGGTGCTCATAACTTACCAAAACCATTAAAGCCATTTTTTGTGATTCCGACCACTTCAGGTACAGGTTCAGAAGTAACTATGGTTGCTGTGGTTTCTGACACACAAAAGAATGTGAAATTGGCATTTGCTTCATATTATTTAATGCCACATGCTGCAATCTTAGATCCACGCATGACATTGACTTTGCCACCTCACTTGACGGCAATGACTGGTATGGATGCGTTAACACACTGTGTGGAAGCATACACCTGCATGGCAGCTAATCCACTCAGTGATGCTTATGCAAGTGCGGGTATTAAAAAGATTAGTGAAAATTTATTTAACGTTTTAGAAAATCCAAATGACTCACAAGGCCGTTTAGAACTCGCACAAGCTTCCACAATGGCAGGTATTGCATTTTCTAACTCGATGGTAGGCCTTGTACACTCATTAGGGCATGCATTAGGTGCAGTTGCTCACCTGCCCCACGGTTTATGTATGAACCTATTCTTACCATATGTGCTTGAATACAACAAACAAGTCAATGGTCAGAAAATTGGTGAGTTACTATTACCTCTAGCTGGTGCAGATATCTATGCACAAACTCCAGCAACCCAACGTGCAGATAGAGCAATTACAACTATTTTAGCGATGCGTGATCGCTTATTTAGTTTAACTAAATTACCACGTACTTTGCGCGAAACTGGTAAGGTTACTGAAGCACAACTTGATGAGGTTGCAGAAAAAGCACTAAATGATGGCTCTATTATTTACAACCCTAAAGAAGCAAGCTTAAAAGATATCCGGGAGATCT
Source organism: Acinetobacter sp. 1424608 (assembly GCF_000588255.1). Lineage (NCBI taxonomy): Bacteria > Pseudomonadati > Pseudomonadota > Gammaproteobacteria > Moraxellales > Moraxellaceae > Acinetobacter > Acinetobacter sp. 1424608. Next base: position 111,377 of record NZ_JFXL01000008.1, on the reverse strand, counting down.
TACAAAAAGCTTGGTAATTTAAGTTTTAGCTAGCTCAAGTAAAAACTTAAAGGTCTGATTTTTATGATAAATCAGACCTTTTTTATATCTATGAATTTTTATTCATCATTTTATTTGGAAATATGGCAAAAAATTTGCTAAAAATTCCACGAAAGTACTGACAATTTGCATCAATTTAGGATAGATTGGCGCACTTTATCTTTTATGTAGGGGGGATCGTTCGTCTCAAACGATCCTTAACACCAAGCTGATCCTTGATCAACGATTATGAGGATAACGCCGTTGACAAACTTATCTGGGACTAAACCAACAGCTAAACTTCAAAAGAATCTTGTGCTATGGCACATCATTATTATTGGTTTAGCTTATATTCAGCCATTAACTTTATTTGATACTTTTGGTTTAGTATCAGAACGAAGTGGTGGTCATGTACCTACTTCTTATATTTTTGCCTTAGTTGCAATTTTATTGACATCGATCAGTTATGGACACATGATCAAACGCTATCCTTCTTCAGGATCGGCATATACCTACGCCCAAAAGTCAATTCACCCTAATGTTGGTTTTATGGTGGGTTGGTCATCTTGGCTAGACTATTTACTTTCACCACTCGTCAATATCATTTTGGCCGATATTTATTTAAGAGCATTGTTTCCGGAAGTAAATAATTGGTTATGGGTTATTGGCTTAACTGCATTAATGACTGTGATTAACTTATTCGGCGCACGTTTCGTTGCTCGTTTTAACAGTACAATTGTCGTTATTCAACTTGGTGTTATCTTTTACTTTGTTTATCAAGTATATACCTTGCTTACTCAAGGGGTATATGCTGATGGCACGCTGAATCCAGATAAATCAGAACTATGGTCACTCACTCCTTTTTGGAATGATATGACTTCTATTAGTGCTTTGATTGGTGGTGCAACAGTACTGTGTTTTTCTTTTACAGGTTTTGATGCTTTATCTTCACTTGCCGAAGAAACAAAGGATGCTGAAAGAACGCTTCCAAAAGCGATTTTCTCAACAGCATTGCTTGCAGGTATTATTTTTATCGTAAGCACTTACTTTATCCAGTTATATTTTCCAAGTAACCCAAATACTTATTTTAAGCCATTAGATGAATCACAACCTGTGATGGTTGCAGCAATTGGCAGTATTGCCTTTAAAACGTTAGTTTTATATTTTGCTGTAGTTGCAGTTATGGCATCGGGTATTTCAGCACATGCTGGTGTATCTCGCTTAATGTATGTAATGGGTCGTGATGGGGTTATCAATAAAAAGTTATTTGGTCATATTAGCCCAAGACTACATACACCAACTTACAACATTCTTATCGTTGGTGTAGTTGCATTGTCTGCTGGCTTTTTAGACCTTGAACATATTGTTAACTTAATTAGTTTCGGGGCCTTAACTGCTTTTAGTTTTGTGAATTTCTCAGTAATTTCGCGTTATGCGCTTAGAGATGGTAAAAACAAATCTATTAAAGATATTATTAATTACATTATCGTACCAACGCTTGGCTTTGCCAGCGTGTTCCTAATGTGGTTGGAGATCGACAAGCTTGCTTTACAAATCGGCTTGGCTTGGGCAGTGGTTGGTGTAGGTTATCTTGCTTACAAAACCAAAGGCTTTAAATACAATGCTCCTCAACACAACGAGCATGAATAATAAAAAAGGCGCTTAAAGCGCCTTTTTTATGGACTTATTATCCAAATATTTTATTTACAATACCTTGTACGCGTTTTGCATAAAGTTTTGCTGTTTCCAAATCCCCTGTTGGAATCTCATCTACACTTGCGTCTGATGGCGACTGAACAAGTAAACCTACTGAACCACCTAGGTTATTAACATCTTCACGTTTTGCATTTTTAGTATTTGCTGGTAACAGACCCAAGCTCACCCAAATACCACCGTGTTGTGATGCTAAAGTTTGTAATTGGATAAGCGTAACTTGCTTATCACCATTTAGACTTGCACTGTTGGTAAAGCCTGCAAATACTTTATCTTCCCAACCACGTGTAAACCAAACTTTTGAAGTTGCATCAGCAAATTTTTTAAACTGCCATGGAGCTGTACCCATGTAAGTCGGAGCACCGAAAACAATACCTTTTGCATTGTTTAATGTTTCCCAATCTTGCTCAGTAATATTACCTTCCTGATCAATCTGGATAAGTTGAGCATTAATTTCATTAGCAAAAGTTTCAGCAACTACTTTCGTGTGGCCATAACCAGAGAAATATACAACCGCAATATTAGAATTAGACATGGGAGAAACCTGTGTTTTATTAAATTCTGTTTTATGATATATTTTAGAAACTAGGTGTCAATTAGTTACCACTTGGTAACTAGTATATTTTTTTAGAAATAAGTAGGTAAATGGTATGAATGAATGTCTAAAATACAATATTTTTCAACAACATTGCCCTGCTCGTTTATTTTTTGAAAAAATTGCAGATAAGTGGGTTTTACTCATCTTAAATATTCTTGAGGAAGAAACTCAGCATTTCAATTTACTCAAAAAGAATATTCAGGGCATTTCTCCTAAAGTCTTGTCACAAAAATTAAAAATGCTAGAAAGAGATGGTTTTATCGAACGTAAAATTCAAGACACTTCACCCATTCGTGTAGACTACTCACTTACACCATTGGGTCAGAATGTCGCATCAATGGCATTCCAATTAAAAGAATGGGCTGAAACAAACATTGAGCAAGTTTTAGCAGCACAAATCATGTATGACGAAAAAATACTAGAACAAGCTTAAATTAAAATTAGATCAAAAAAATAAGGCCACCTAGGGCCTCATTTTTTGTATTTAGGAAACTAACCTAAATTTTTAAAACCTTGCTGACGCCATGCTTCGTAAACAATCACTGCAGTTGCATTAGACAAATTCAAACTTCTAGAGTTTTCAGCCATGGGTAACCGAATCCACTGCTCTTGAGGGAACATCAAGCGAACATGCTCAGGCAAGCCGCGTGTTTCTGGCCCCATCAGTAAAGCCACAGGTCGATTCAAATCAACTGTATGCGGAGTTGCAGAACCCTTCGTCGTTAGAGGAAAGACATGCTCAACACCTTTTGACTTTAAGTCTGCGAGGCATGCTTCAATATTGTCCCAAATCTGCATTCTTGCCCATTCATGATAATCAAGCCCCGCACGTTTAAGCTTTTTATCATCAAGCTCAAAACCTAAAGGCTTAACCAAATGCAATTGAGCCCCTGTATTCGCGCATAGTCGAATAATATTCCCTGTGTTTGCAGGGATTTCAGGCTCGTATAGGACAACATGAATCACTTAATTACTCACTTAAATTACTTGTTGGTTAGCTTAGGCAATAGTTACATCTCTTTTGTAGATAGTAATTGGCCTACTAATTCCACTGTAACTGTTCGCGCAAACGTACGACCTCACCAATAATTGTGAGAGTCGGCGCATGAATTTGATGTTCTGTCACTTTAGATGCAATATCAGCAAGTGACCCCACCACAACCTTTTGTTCAGGGGTTGTACCCTTTGAAATTAATGCGACTGGCATATCTGGACGCTGTCCGTGTGCAATCAGTTGCTCACAAATACGTTCCAAGCCCACCAAGCCCATATAAAGAACTAAAGTCTGGTTCTCATATACCAGCTCATTCCACGGAAGCTCAGGAGAACCTTCTTTTAAATGACCAGTTAGAAAACGTACACTCTGAGCATAGTCACGATGAGTGAGCGGAATACCAGCATAAGCTGAACAGCCTGACGCTGCCGTAATGCCTGGAACCACCTGAAATGGTACACCAGCTTGGAACAATTCTTGGATCTCTTCGCCACCACGCCCAAAAATAAACGGATCACCGCCTTTTAAACGACAAACACGCTTTCCTTGTTGAGCATATTCAACGAGTAAAGCATTGATCCCGTCTTGAGGAACAGAATGATTTGAGCGAGCTTTACCAACATATATTTTTGTCGAGTCTCGACGGCATAATTCTAAAATGGGTTGAGATACCAAACGATCATAAATAACTACGTCAGCTTGTTGCATTAAACGCAAAGCTTTTAAGGTAAGCAGTTCAGGATCACCAGGACCTGCGCCCACTAAATAAACTTCACCTTTAGGTGCTTTCCACTCCAGCAATGCTTGTTCAAGCATGCTATCTGCAATATCTAAATTATCGTTAAAAACCTGCTCTTTTAAGGGACTTGCATACAAGTTTTCCCAAAAAATACGGCGTTCATCAGGATTAGAAATTTTTTCTTTAACCTGATTTCGCCATTTTCCAGAAAATTCCGCTAACTTCCCCATTCCATGCGGAATGGATGTCTCTAACTGTGTACGGATTTGACGAGATAAAACTGGAGACGTCCCATTTGAAGCAACCGAAATCACTAAAGGTGAACGGTCAATAATCGCAGGAACCATAAAGCGGCAATTTGGAATATCATCAACACTATTTACAAGTAAATTACGTACTTCACATTGTTCAAAGACTGTTTTATTGACTTGTGGATCATTGGTCGCAGCAATGACTAAACGATAGGGTGTACTTAAAAACTTCTCAGAGAAAACTTCAGCAAAATGCTGACCGCTTATTGCTGTTACTAATTGCAGAAGCTGCTCTTCAATTTCAGGAGCAACAATATCTATTATTGCTCCTGCCTTAGCTAATAAAGTCGCCTTGCGTAAAGCAATATGCCCTCCGCCCACAATCAGACAACGTTGCTGCTGCAACTTCAAAGAGATTGGAAAAATATCCACCTTAAACCTCTACATCAATCATCTGATTATGTTTAAGCAAAAAACGTGCACAATTTAGATGCAAAGTTTAGTCAATAAAAGTTGCACCACCCATATATGGGCGTAATACTTCTGGAATCTCGATTGAGCCGTCTTCACGTTGGTAATTTTCCATTACTGCAAGCAAAGTACGTCCTACTGCAAGACCTGAACCATTTAGCGTATGCACTAATTCAGTCTTCTTCTGATCCATACGGAAGCGTGCTTTCATACGACGCGCTTGGAAATCACCCATATTAGAGCAGCTTGAAATCTCACGATATGTATTTTGGCTTGGAACCCATACTTCTAAATCGTAAGTTTTCATCGCACCAAAGCCCATATCACCACCACAGAGCAAAATTTTGCGGTATGGCAAACCAAGTGCCTGCAAAATGCCCTCAGCATGTGCGGTAAGTTCTTCAAGGGCCTGCATAGACGTTTCTGGTTTAACGATTTGCACCATTTCAACTTTATCAAATTGGTGCTGACGGATTAAACCACGTGTATCACGGCCATAAGAACCAGCTTCACTACGGAAACATGGTGTATGCGCTGCATATTTTAGTGGTAAACGGTCTGCATCAATGATTTCGTCGCGAACAAAGTTTGTGACAGGAACTTCAGCTGTAGGAATAAGGTAGTATTCTTTTTCGCCTTGAAGTTTAAATAAATCTTCTTCAAATTTTGGTAATTGTCCTGTCCCACGAAGTGAGTCAGCATTAACCAAATAAGGCACGTATGCTTCAGTATAGCCATTCTTTAAAGTATGGGTATCAAGCATAAACTGAGTTAAAGCACGTTGTAGACGCGCTAAAGGCCCCTTCAACACACTGAAACGTGAACCAGTAAGTTTGGTCGCAGTTTCAAACTCTAAGCCGCCCATCCACTCGCCTAAATCAGTATGATCTTTGATTTCAAAATCGAACTGACGAGGTGTACCCCATTTTGAGATTTCAACGTTATCACTCTCATCCTTACCAACTGGAACAGATTCATCCGGTAAGTTAGGGATGCTAAGCGCTTTTTGTTCAATCTCGTTTTGTAGTTCTGATAAAGCAACTTCAGCTGCTTTAATCTCATCACCAATCGCCTGCATGCGTGCCATGATTTCAGAAGCATCGCCACCGGATTTTTTAATCTGACCCACTTGTTTAGCACCGGCATTTCGCTCTGCCTGTAACTTTTCAGTTTTTGATTGCAAGTCTTTACGGCGAGTCTCTAAAGACGCCCATTCTTGAACGTCTAACTGAACACCACGTTTTGCCAAAGCTGCATTAACGACTTCAATATTATTTCTGAGTAACTTAGGGTCGATCATAATTAATCATAATATGGGTAAAAACTGGCTATAGTGTAAGCCCTTAGCACTAAAAAATATAGTGATCATCTTCATATCGAATAGCTTTCACACAATTCTAAGAAGAGACCTCATATTTTACATGTTGTAGTTTGGCACACTCGGTAAATACTCAGGTTTAATGAACTTAGCTGCCTCAGAATATGGCAGTGTTAATTCAGTCATTCCTTCTGCATAAGAAGCTAACTCATAGACAGGATAGACAAAAACAATCCCATTGGCACCATAATAGTAATTATCACTTAGTTGCAGTTTTTCACGGCTAATATTGTGGTCTTGAAGCCAGTTCGTATTCGCATCAAAAAGTGCATCAACGAGTTGCTTTTCAACATCTGGCTTAAGGAGTTCCGCAACAGTAATGTGTTTTTTATTTAATAAATCAAAATTTACAAATTCTTGATGAGACATGCCATGTGCTGCACCCGCAGAGTATGAGTATGTCTGTAAGGCAAAGGTTGCAAGATTATAATTTTGTCCCAAATAACGGACATAAATTGCACTTTGACTTGAGCTCGGCTCCCCTTCTGGTACCTCTACAGGTTTATCAGCCAAGTTTGCAAAAGCATTCGGATCTGCTTTTTTTATACGGTTCGTAAAATAATCATTAATCCATTTTTGGTTGGTTTGTACTGTCTGAAAATCATATTCAGTACAGCCATCTTCAAGACAAACTTTAGATTTTGGTAATTTTACTGGAATTACTTTTGCTTGAATCACTGGAACTTCTGCTTGTTTTTGTTCTTTTACTGAAGCACTAGATGCAGGTTGCTCATCTTTAGCTGCAGATTTTGGCTGACAACCACTTACTGCCGCCATGGCAGCCACCATAGGAAGAATGAAAATAATTTTCTTATCGTAAAGTCGCATGTTAATCCCCGTGTAATCTGTTTTATCACTATACAAAGCGTAGGAATAAGACGGGGTTAAAAAATGTATCTAGGATTGATATATAAAAAGAAAGCCACCCTTTTAGGTGGCTTTCTTAACGAAGCACAATAATTATTGATCAATAATATCTGTGCCTTTTGGTGGTGTAAAATTAAAAGTTGAAGCTGGAATTGAGGCATTCACTTTTACATTATTAAATTTCACGTAAGTGGTTTGACCTAAAGAATCTTGTAATACCATTAATGTAGGTGCTTTGTTGGCACCAAAACTAATAGTTAAGCTTTGGAAAGCTCCATCTTCTTTTTTCGGGAATAAAGTGAAATATAATTTAGATTTATCTGGCTGAGTCACTCGGTAAGACTTCATGATTTGACTAGTATTACCAGAGAGCAATAAAGCTGGAGTATCGGCTACTTGCGAATCTAAGCTTTGACGTACAGCTTGCTGTAAATCAGGATCATAAATCCATACTGTTTTACCACTTGTCACAATAGTTTGTTTGGACGGGCTCACAGTTTCCCAATAAAATTTCCCCGGACGTTCAACTTTCATTGAACCTTTAAATGTCTGGTTCATATGCTGAGCACCTAGACCTTTTTTCTGTGCTACAGCTTTTGTATTTGCTTTGGTTGTTTGTTCAAAATCAGCAGTTAAACGCTGTAATCCTGATAACTGATTTACCAGGTTCCCAATTGCCTGTTGCTCCGGTGCTGCTACTGGTGCAGCAAACGCTGTAGTACTCATTACAGGAGCAAGCACTGAGGCGCTGAGTGTAATAGCACACATGGTTTTACGAAGCATATTCATGTCATCACCTTTTTAGTTGCTGTAAGATAACTTGTTCGCTTTTAATTTAACTCAGCCAAACAAGCTCTTCATTCAAGACTCATATTAACCGACAAACTCTGTGCTAATCATTGAGAAAATAAGATATTTTGTTATGTTGTTCATATAGTTTGTAGAATTTCATTCATCATGATGAAGATAAAATTAATGAAATTCCATAAAAAAAGCCCACAAAATGTGGGCTTTTTCTTAAGCTAAAACTTAAACAGTTTCAACTTTTACGTAGCGACGGCCAAATTGACCTTTCACTTCGAATTTTACTACGCCGTCAGCAGTAGCAAATAAAGTATGGTCACGGCCCATACCAACATTTGCACCAGCGTGGAATTCTGTACCACGTTGACGAACGATGATGTTACCAGCAGTTACAGTTTGACCACCGTAAACTTTAACACCTAACATTTTTGGGTTTGAATCACGACCGTTCTTCGTCGATCCACCGGCTTTTTTAGTTGCCATGTCTCTTACTCCTCGTGATTAGCCTGAAATACCAGTAATTTTCAACTCAGTGAACCATTGACGGTGACCTTGTTGCTTACGGTAGTGTTTACGACGACGCATTTTGATAATGCGGATTTTGTCGTGACGACCATGACCAATCACTTCTGCAGTTACTTTAGCGCCAGCTACAACTGGAGCACCGATTTGAATGTTGTCACCGTTTACAACCATTAATACATCATCAAATGTAATAGTTGCGCCAGATTCAGCCTTCAATAATTCAACTTTAAGGGTTTCACCCTCAACTACACGGTGCTGTTTACCACCGCTTTGGATTACTGCGTACATAACGTACTCCAATCAGCCCGTGTCGTCGTGCCGATAAAGGGATATATCGATCTTAAAACGAACGCCACTGGGGTTATACAAGGCGACAGATTTTAAGTGAAATTTGATCAAACGACAAGTGCTTTATCTTTATCTGGGCAATAGAGACCGCTATTCTTACATAATAAAAACAGCTTAAATTCGAATTTAGTACTTTTCATTGATTCTGAATGAAATTTAAAATACAGTTCCAAACACAACTTGCAACAAGAACAAGCTGTATTCATGTTGACGTTATTAAAATTTATTGTTTTGTCGGAAACACACCGTTTTGCCGAAATAAAGAACAAAGAACTCTTCATGAACATACAAATGATTCATATCAATTGCTTGTTTCCCTGTTTAATGCACTTTTAATTGATACACTAACGCCACTTATCACCAATACGGGGTTTTTCTTCATATGGTCATCGATTTTAAGCAAGACATTCTCGCTCCTGTTGCTACAGACTTTGCTGCGATGGATCACTTGATTAATGAAGGAATTAGCTCAAAAGTCGGCTTGGTCATGTCGGTCAGTAAGCATGTTGTTGAAGCTGGCGGCAAACGTATGCGCCCAATCATGTGCTTACTTGCAGCACGCGCTTGTGGCCTCGACAATATGCAACATGCACAGCGTCTGGCTGCCATTATTGAAATGCTTCATACCGCAACTTTAGTGCATGATGATGTGGTCGATGAATCGGGGCTTCGCCGTGGTCGTCCTACTGCCAACGCAACTTGGAACAACCAAACTGCCGTGTTAGTGGGTGACTTCCTTATTGCCCGTGCTTTTGACTTATTGGTTGATTTAAACAACATGACCTTATTAAAAGACTTCTCAACAGGTACATGTGAAATCGCTGAAGGTGAGGTATTACAGCTTCAATCTCAGCATCAACCAGATACAACCGAAGAAACATATTTAAAAATTATTCACGGGAAAACTTCTCGTTTATTTGAACTTGCAACTGAAGGTGCTGCCATTTTGGCGGGACAAGAAGCTTATCGTGAACCTTTAAGATTATTTGCAGGTCATTTCGGAAATGCATTCCAAATTATTGACGATATTTTAGACTACACTTCAGATGCTGAAACATTAGGTAAAAATATTGGTGATGATTTAATGGAAGGTAAACCGACTTTACCGTTAATTTCAGCATTAGCACATTCAACTGGTGAAGAACACGCCATTATTCGTCGTAGTATTGCGACAGGTGGGGTTGACCAATTAACCAGAGTAATTGAAATTGTGCAAAAGTCTGGTGCTTTAGATTATTGCCAGCGCCGTGCTCAAGAAGAAACAGAAGCAGCACTGCAAGCCTTATCAATCTTGCCTGATACACCTTATCGCCAAGCATTGATTAACCTCACTCGGCTTGCATTACATCGAATACAGTAGATATTATTTTGCCTATGCATATAAATTTTTCAGATCATTTTTTAAAAATCCAGAAACAGCTTGAAAACCCTCAAGCTGTTATCGACGAAAATATCCTCATTGACTTAGTCAATGCCTTACGGCCATCCGATCCTCATGATACGGATGAGATAGAGCAAAAAATACAAGCATTTATTGACAGCTTATTACTTACTCCTACCGCTCCTGCCCTTTTACAAACCTTTTTATTACGTTTAATTAATCAATATAAGCAAGTGAGCTTATATGCAGATAGCGGTATTTTGTCTTTAGATGGTTTCTGGAACCAGCTTGGGCAAAGACTTGGCGGCCATTTTCTACCGCTTATTGAAGATGCAAGCCAACTCAAAATTTTGATTGGAAAAATTTTCTATTTAGAAAGTGATTCAGTCTGGTTAAACAATGTTGATGACAAGGATTGGGCAACCTTATTCGGTCTAATTGGGCAAAGTAATAGTAATGTTGAAGAAAAACATGCCATTCAGCGAGAAATGATCAAGGCTATTACGGTTCTATCTTATCGTATTAGTGGTATTGGGCTTTATCCTGAATTTATTAATGCTCAGCCTGAGCTAACTGAATATGAGTCGCCGTTTTTAGTACAGAATCGTGAAATTATTGAGTTTATCGAAAAATATAAAAAACAAGATATTTCTCAAGATGACACTGTGGTAACTGTACCTCCAGATGCATCTCAAGCATTTGTAATGTTGGAACAATGTCGGGATGTCGTTTTAAAGATACGTCGAGCAACAAAAAGAATTGGTGTTAGTTTAAGTTTGACATATCTATTGTCCTTACTTGAACAATGTTTAGACCGAATTGAATTATTGCTCTATTTGGTTGTTGATAACAGCGAAGGACGTTACGTTTCTTTAGGAAACTTAATTTCGGACTTAACTAAAGCTCATTATAGTGAAAAAAGCGTCCGTTCTTTACTTAGCACGACTAGTGAGCTTATTGCCTTTCAAGTCACAGAAAATGCGAGCCGTACCGGTGAGCACTATGTAAGTACAGACACTAAAGGCTTTTGGGGAATGTACAAAGCCGCTGCCGGTGCAGGTGTCATTATTGCCTGTATGGCAACATTAAAGATTCTTGCTGCACGAATGACGATGGCGCCACTCATGCAAGCCTTTACGTTCAGTATGAACTATTCACTTGGCTTTATTCTGATTCACGTATTGCACTTTACCGTTGCAACAAAACAGCCAGCAATGACCGCTGCTGCACTCGCTGCAACTGTACAGCAACGTAAAGGTTCTAAAACTGCACAAATTGCAGAATTAGCAGCGCTTATTATCAATATTATTCGAACTCAGTTTATTGCTATTTTGGGGAATATCTCGATTGCGATTCCTACCGCTGCCCTCATTACCTTTGCTTGGCAGTTCTATCTTGATGAGCCCTTATTAACCCATACCAAAGCAACCTATTTATTACATAGTCTAAATCCTTTTACGTCATTAGCTGTTCCTCACGCAGCAATTGCGGGAGTCTGCTTGTTTTTATCAGGCCTGATTGCTGGTTACTTCGATAACATGGCAGTTTACCGAAAAGTAGGACCGCGTTTAAAAGCTCATCGCCGACTACGCAATTTATTTGGACAAGAACGTCTTAATCGTTTTGCAGAATATATTGAACGTAATTTAGGTGCACTTGCGGGTAACTTTCTATTTGGTGTCATGCTAGGAAGTATGGGAACAATAGGTTTTATTTTAGGTTTACCTCTAGATATTCGACATATTGCCTTTGCATCAGCAAACTTTATTCAAGGTTTAATGACTATAAACGGTAGTCCAGATATTGGCTTGATTATTGTTTCGTTTTTAGGCGTACTCTGTATCGGTCTTACGAACTTATTTGTGAGTTTCACTTTAACGATTATTGTGGCTCTACGCGCACGCCGAGTTCGCTTTGAACAATGGAAACCTTTGGCTAAACTGGTCATGACCCATTTTCTTACACGTCCGAGCGACTTCTTCTGGCCTCCAAAACAGCCTTTAGAATTAGAAGAAAATGCCCAAGCCAATAGTGGAAAAAAAGCAGAACACTAACTGTTTTGCTTTGTACACAAAATGTGATATCCGTCAATTTTGTTGTGATTGTTTTTCCAAATGTTAAAAAAATTTCAAAATGAATTTACGATGATCTATCAGGCTTGAAAAAAAGTGTACTGGCAAGTACACTTTCAACGGCGTTCAGTAGTAGAAAACTACTTGAATAAGCAAAGGTGTGTATATGCCCTATCTATTGCTTTGTATTGGTTGCGTTTTTTTAGGATTAGGTATTCTTGGTCTATTTGTGCCAAGTCTTCAATCTTTGGACTTGCTCACCGTTCAAACATTGAGTCACCATCGTTTAGATTATCTTAATACTATAACCACCTTTCTTGCACGCATAGGCGGCATGCCTTTTGTATGTTTTTTATCCTTTCTAATATGTGTATATTTAGCATGGTATAAAAAATATATTACTGTTATTTTCATTAGCTTGGGAGTTTTTGGCAGTATCACCATTGGTTGGCTGCTCAAATGGTGTGTTAACCGGCCTAGACCTCCTGAGGCATATCATATTGTTGAAAGTTATGGTGCATCGTTCCCAAGTGCACATAGTGTTTATGCATCAACACTAGCTTGTCTGGCAATGATTATGTTATGCCGTAAGCACAACATTAACTCTCCTTATATTGTTTTGATCTCCTGTCTTTGGTTTGTGTGTATGGGGCTTTCAAGAATATATGCAGGAGTTCATTTCCCAACAGACGTACTCGCTGGTTGGGGCATTGGTTTTATTTGGATTGCACTGCTTTGGCTCTGGTTATTACAAACACAAAGTAGGTTAAGTAGAAAACAAATATATTTTTAGATTTTATCTAAACGAGGTGGAACAATGATGTCGGCTAAGCTTTGGGCACCAGCCCTTACTGCTTGCGCATTAGCAACAAGTATCGCACTTGTTGGTTGTAGCAAAGGCTCCGATGAGAAACAGCAAGCTGCTGCTGCTCAGAAAATGCCGCCTGCAGAAGTAGGTGTTATTGTTGCTCAACCACAAAGTGTTGAACAAAGCGTTGAGCTTTCAGGCCGTACTTCAGCATATCAAATTTCTGAAGTTCGTCCTCAAACAAGTGGCGTGATTTTAAAGCGCTTATTTGCTGAAGGAAGTTATGTTCGTGAAGGTCAGGCACTCTATGAGCTCGACTCTAGAACGAACCGTGCAACGTTAGAAAATGCAAAAGCATCACTCCTACAACAACAGGCAAATCTAGCTTCACTACGTACCAAGTTAAATCGTTATAAACAACTTGTTTCTAGTAATGCTGTGTCTAAACAGGAATATGATGACTTACTTGGTCAAGTTAATGTTGCAGAAGCACAAGTTGCAGCAGCTAAGGCTCAAGTAACAAATGCAAATGTAGATCTTGGTTATTCTACAATTCGCTCTCCTATTTCTGGACAATCTGGACGTTCATCAGTAACGGCTGGTGCTTTAGTTACTGCAAATCAGACTAATGCGTTAGTGACGATTCAACAGTTAGATCCAATTTATGTTGATATTAATCAGTCTAGCGCTGAGTTGTTACGTTTACGTCAACAATTAAGTAAAGGCAGTTTGAACAACAGTAACAATACGAAAGTAAAATTAAAGCTTGAAGATGGTTCTACCTATCCGATCGAAGGCCAACTTGCTTTCTCTGACGCTTCTGTAAACCAAGATACAGGAACAATTACATTACGTGCCGTATTCTCTAACCCGAATCATTTATTGCTTCCGGGTATGTATACCACTGCACAAATTGTTCAGGGTGTTGTTCCAAATGCTTATCTGATTCCTCAAGCTGCTGTTACACGTTTACCTACAGGTCAAGCTGTAGCAATGCTTGTTAATGCCAAAGGGGCTGTTGAGAGTCGTCCTATTGAAACCTCAGGTGTTCAAGGACAAAACTGGATTGTGACTAACGGCTTAAAAGCTGGCGATAAAGTCATTGTTGATGGCGTTGCCAAAGTCAAAGAAGGGCAACAAGTAACAGCAAAACCTTATCAAGCTCAACCAGCAAATCCTCAAGGTGCAGCGCCAAATGCTGCGAAACCGGCTCAATCAGGTAAACCTCAAGCAGAACAGAAAGCAGCTTCAAATGCATAAGGGGTAGATTGAATGGCACAATTTTTTATTCATCGCCCCATATTTGCGTGGGTGATTGCATTAGTCATTATGTTGGCAGGTATTCTCACGCTAACAAAAATGCCTATTGCACAGTATCCAACGATTGCACCACCGACAGTCACCATTGCTGCGACTTATCCTGGTGCATCGGCTGAAACAGTTGAAAACACCGTAACCCAGATCATTGAACAACAAATGAATGGTCTCGATGGTTTACGTTATATTTCTTCCAACAGTGCTGGTAACGGACAAGCATCTATTCAATTAAACTTTGAACAAGGTGTTGACCCTGATATCGCACAAGTTCAGGTTCAGAACAAATTGCAATCTGCAACTGCGCTTTTACCTGAAGATGTACAACGTCAAGGTGTAACAGTTACTAAATCTGGTGCAAGCTTCCTACAAGTTATTGCATTTTATTCACCAGATAACAGCCTTTCAGACTCAGACATTAAAGACTACGTAAACTCTTCAATTAAAGAGCCGCTTAGCCGTGTTGCTGGTGTAGGTGAAGTTCAGGTCTTTGGTGGTTCATATGCAATGCGTATTTGGCTCGATCCAGCCAAATTAACAAGTTACCAACTTACTCCTAGTGATATTGCAACTGCGCTTCAAGCACAAAACTCGCAAGTTGCTGTAGGTCAGTTAGGTGGTGCGCCTGCTGTACAAGGTCAAGTACTTAACGCAACAGTGAATGCTCAAAGTTTGTTACAGACTCCTGAGCAGTTTAGAAATATCTTTTTAAAGAACACAGCATCTGGTGCTGAAGTTCGTTTAAAAGATGTAGCTCGCGTAGAGTTAGGTTCGGATAACTATCAGTTCGACTCGAAATTTAATGGTAAACCAGCAGGTGGTCTTGCAATTAAAATTGCTACAGGTGCTAACGCACTGGATACGGCAGCTGCTGTTGAACAACGTTTATCTGAATTACGTAAGAACTATCCAGCAGGTTTACAAGATAAACTCGCTTATGACACGACTCCATTTATCCGTCTTTCAATTGAAAGTGTAGTACACACATTAATTGAAGCCGTGATTTTGGTATTCATTGTCATGTTCCTATTTTTACAAAACTGGCGCGCAACGATTATTCCAACGCTTGCAGTTCCAGTGGTTGTATTAGGTACATTTGCTGTTATTAATATTTTTGGCTTCTCAATTAACACTTTAACCATGTTCGCTATGGTATTGGCAATCGGTCTTCTGGTCGATGACGCTATTGTTGTAGTGGAAAACGTTGAACGTGTAATGAGTGAAGATCATACTGATCCGGTTACGGCTACTTCACGCTCAATGCAGCAGATTTCTGGTGCGTTAGTGGGTATTACCAGTGTATTGACAGCGGTATTCGTACCAATGGCCTTCTTTGGTGGTACAACAGGTGTAATTTACCGCCAGTTCTCGATTACCCTTGTAACTGCAATGGTACTGTCGTTAATTGTAGCGTTGACGTTCACACCTGCACTTTGTGCGACTATTCTAAAACAGCATGATCCAAATAAAGAACCAAGCAATAATATCTTCGCTCGTTTCTTTAGAAGCTTTAACAATGGTTTTGACCGCATGTCGCACAGCTACCAAAATGGTGTTAGCCGCATGCTTAAAGGCAAAATCTTCTCTGGCGTGCTGTACGCTGTTGTAGTTGCCCTTTTAGTCTTCTTGTTCCAAAAACTCCCATCTTCATTCTTACCAGAAGAAGATCAGGGTGTTGTAATGACACTTGTTCAATTACCACCAAATGCAACGCTTGACCGTACAGGTAAAGTGATTGACACCATGACAAACTTCTTTATGAATGAAAAAGACACAGTAGAATCAATTTTCACTGTTTCTGGTTTCTCATTCACAGGTGTGGGTCAGAACGCTGGTATTGGCTTCGTTAAGTTGAAAGACTGGAGCAAACGTACTTCACCGGAAACCCAAATCGGCGCATTAATTAAGCGTGGTATGGCATTAAACATGATCATTAAAGATGCATCATATGTTATGCCGTTACAGCTTCCTGCAATGCCTGAATTGGGTGTAACTGCCGGATTTAACTTGCAGCTTAAAGATTCAAGTGGTCAAGGCCATGAGAAACTAATTGCAGCACGTAACACTATTTTAGGCCTGGCATCGCAAGATAAACGCCTTATGGGTGTACGTCCAAATGGCCAGGAAGATACGCCTCAATATCAAATTAATGTAGATCAGGCTCAAGCTGGTGCTATGGGTGTTAGCATTGCTGACATCAACAATACAATGCGTATTGCTTGGGGTGGTTCATACATTAACGATTTCGTTGACCGCGGTCGTGTGAAAAAAGTTTATGTTCAAGGTGATGCGGGTAGCCGTATGATGCCTGAAGACTTAAACAAGTGGTATGTACGTAATAACAAAGGTGAGATGGTTCCATTCTCGGCATTTGCTACTGGCAAATGGACATATGGTTCTCCACGTCTTGAACGTTATAACGGCGTATCATCGGTTAACATTCAAGGTACACCTGCACCTGGCGTGAGCTCTGGTGATGCCATGAAAGCAATGGAAGAAATTATTGGTAAGTTACCATCTATGGGCTTACAAGGTTTCGACTATGAATGGACAGGCTTATCACTTGAAGAACGTGAGTCTGGTGCTCAAGCGCCATTCTTATATGCGCTTTCATTGTTAATCGTATTCCTTTGCTTGGCTGCATTGTATGAAAGCTGGTCAATTCCGTTCTCGGTTTTACTTGTGGTACCGCTTGGTGTCATTGGTGCGATCGTATTGACTTACTTGGGTATGATTATTAAAGGAGATCCAAATCTCTCGAATAACATTTACTTCCAGGTAGCGATTATTGCGGTAATTGGTCTTTCGGCAAAAAATGCGATCTTGATTGTTGAGTTCGCAAAAGAGCTGCAAGAGAAAGGTGAAGATCTACTTGACGCAACCTTACATGCTGCAAAAATGCGTTTACGTCCAATTATCATGACAACCCTTGCCTTCGGTTTTGGTGTACTTCCGCTTGCACTTTCAACAGGTGCTGGTGCAGGAAGTCAGCACTCGGTAGGCTTCGGTGTACTTGGTGGCGTACTCAGCGCGACATTCTTAGGTATCTTCTTTATCCCTGTATTCTATGTGTGGATTCGTAGTATCTTTAAGTACAAACCAAAAACCATAAACACTCAGGAGCATAAATCGTGATGCAAAAAGTATGGTCTATTTCAGGTCGTAGCATTGCGGTATCTGCACTTGCGCTTGCTTTGGCAGCTTGTCAAAGCATGCGCGGCCCAGAACCAGTCGTGAAAACCGATATTCCACAGAGCTATGCATATAACAGCGCTTCTGGTACATCTATTGCTGAACAGGGCTACAAACAGTTCTTTGCTGACCCACGTTTGCTTGAAGTAATCGACTTGGCTCTTGCGAATAACCGTGATTTACGTAAAGCAACGCTCAATATTGAACGTGCTCAAGAGCAGTATCAGATTACGAAGAACAACCAGCTTCCAACAATCGGAGCAAGTGGTAGTGCAATTCGTCAGGTTACGCCAAGTCGTGATCCGAATAACCCCTACTCTACTTACCAAGTAGGTTTGGGTGTAACTGCTTATGAGCTTGATTTCTGGGGCCGTGTTCGTAGTCTAAAAGACGCTGCTTTAGATAATTACCTTTCAACACAAAGTGCACGTGATTCGACTCAAATCAGTTTGATCAGTCAAGTTGCTCAAGCATGGTTAAACTATTCGTTTGGAACGGCGAATTTAAGACTTGCAGAGCAAACACTTAAAGCACAGCAAGATTCTTACAATCTCAACAAAAAACGTTTTGATGTAGGTATCGACAGTGAAGTTCCATTACGTCAGGCACAGATTTCTGTAGAAACTGCGCGTAACGATGTAGCGAACTACAAAACTCAAATTGCTCAAGCACAAAACTTGTTGAACTTACTTGTAGGTCAACCAGTTGCACAAAGCTTGTTACCGACACAGCCTGTGAAACGTATTGCTCAGCAAAATGTATTCACTGCTGGTTTACCAAGTGATTTGTTAAATAACCGTCCAGATGTAAAAGCGGCTGAATATAACTTAAGCGCTGCGGGTGCGAATATTGGTGCAGCAAAAGCACGTTTATTCCCAACCATTAGCTTAACGGGTTCAGCAGGTTATGCATCAACTGACTTAAGTGATCTATTTAAGTCTGGTGGTTTTGCATGGTCAATTGGTCCAAGCTTAGATTTACCAATCTTTGACTGGGGTACTCGTCGTGCCAATGTAAAAATTTCTGAAACCGATCAGAAAATTGCATTGTCTGATTATGAAAAATCAGTTCAGTCTGCATTCCGTGAAGTTAATGATGCACTTGCGACACGTGCCAACATTGGTGAACGTTTAACAGCTCAACAACGTTTAGTAGAAGCAACTAACCGCAACTACACACTTTCAAATGCCCGCTTCCGTGCAGGTATTGATAGTTACTTGACAGTTCTTGATGCACAACGTTCATCTTATTCAGCTGAACAAGGTTTGTTATTGCTTCAACAAGCAAACTTAAACAACCAAATCGAGTTATATAAAACTCTAGGTGGCGGTTTAAAAGCAAATACTTCAGATACAGTGGTACATCAACCATCAAGTGCTGAACTGAAAAAGCAATAAGCTTTAAATCACATTCTTATAAAAGCTCACTTCGGTGGGCTTTTTTATTGCAACCAATGTGAATATTTTTTATCTTGAAACCTTAATAAATTTTGATTGATAAAAAACAATGTTATTAAGTAATTTAGAAAGCGTTTCAGGCCATCAAATTTTAAAACAACTTGATGTTGTATATGGCAGCACTGTTCGTAGTAAACATGTAGGCCGTGACCTCATGGCAAGTTTAAAAAATATTGTAGGTGGAGAACTCACAGGCTACACCGAACTTTTAGAAGAATCCCGCCAAGAAGCAATGGATCGCATGATTGCTAAGGCACAGCAACTTGGTGCTAACGCAATTGTTGGCATTCGTTTTTCAACTTCAAACATTGCCCAAGGTGCTTCCGAGTTATTTGTATATGGCACAGCAGTCGTTGTGCAGCCCCAAGTACCTCATCTACCAGACCCATTTAATGCATAGGTAGAAAATGGACAATCTTATTTTTCAGCTTGTTATTTTTCTCATTCTCTTCAGTATTGGTTGGGCTTTTGGCCGCCATATTGAACGAAAACATTTAAATGAACTTCTAGAAAAAGAGCAACAATTTGCACATATCAGAATTGATACCAATCGTTTTGCAACGAGTGATCAATTAGGCCATTTTATTAGCAGTAATGTAGTCATTTCTCACGACTACTTTAAATATGTACTGGCTTCTATAAAAAATGTTTTAGGGGGTCGGCTGACCAGTTATGAAAGCATTGTTGAACGAGCTCGCCGTGAAGCGATTATTCGTTTAAAACAACAAGCCCATAATGTGGGTGCTAACCATATTATGGGAGTTCGGTTGAGTACAACCGAACTCGGTATGCAAGGCGGAATGGTTGAAGTTTTTGCTTATGGTACAGCAGTCAAAGACTAGCACTGCCCCATAGCAGAAAAGTGAATACGTGGATTGCCAATATTTTTAGTTAAGTGTTGGCAAATTCCAGTGATTTTCCATTTGTCCTGTTGTTTTGCCAAGGTAAAATAATAGCGACCAAAAGAATGAAAATAATCATTTTCAGAAAAACGGTAAATTTGATAATTACACTCTAGCCATGCTCGGTCTTGTTCAATCCGAATAAGAGGATTACTCAAATTATGTTGTAGTCGCAAATGTGACAAAGCTTGTTGCCGCGAACCTTTATATTCATGACAAGACACCACACATAAAGGCTCCCCTCTAAACTGGAAATAGTCCACCTCAAGTTGATCGGCCAATAACTCATCGAACGCATCCCAATTTTTCTGGTCAAAGACCAATTGAAAACGCGTAACAACGTCTAAGATACGATGGTAGTCTTGATCCATGGTGAACCTTCTATGTGGGTTTTTCCATCAATTTAGCACGGCAAAATCTCTTTTTTATTTCACTTTTGTTTTTCGAATCATTTTATAGAGTAATTTCGGTGACATACGGGAAACCATCACACCTAATTTTTCTTTAGTACCGCCTACCACGATATATTCTTGTCCTTGCATTAATGCCTTAACTGACTGTTCTGCAAAAACATCGGCTTCTAGTCCATTTTCGATTGCTTCATCTTGATGGCCTTGAGGTTGCCCTGCGCCATTTAACGCATTAAACGAAACATTAGTTTTTACAAAGCCCGGGAAAATAACAGAAACTTCAACACCCTGATCGGCAACTTCGGCACGTAAACTGTTGGCCCACATGTGAATAGCAGCTTTAGCAGCCGAATAACTTGCACGGTACTGCGTACCTAGAAGGCCTGCCACACTCGACACAAATACGACTCGGCCAGACCTTTGTTTAAGCATGGTCGGTAGCACAGTTTTGGTTAATGCCACTTGTGAGAAATAATCGACTTCCATAATGGCTCTTTCAGTTTCCATTGTGGTGTCTTGAATTAGAGCACGCTGACTTAAACCTGCATTATTAATAAGCCAGTCAATTCGTCCTTTTGCTTTTAAAATCTGCTCATAAGCCTCTTGAACTTGCTCTTGATTGGTAATGTCTGCAACTACCGATAAGTGCTGATCCGGATGGAGTAAACCAACGCGAACTTCTTCTAACTCTTCAAAGCGACGCGAAGTTAAAATCACTTGAGCCCCTTGCAAAGCAAACTCACCAGCTAAAGCTTTACCTAAACCGGAAGATGCTCCAGTAATCCACACCACTTTATTTTGCAAAGTATCAAGTTTGGCCATTTTGACTTCCTATTATCTTTTTAAATTATGCTGCTTGATGCATGAAGGCCAAAAAATGATTGATATAATGAGTTGCTGTGGTCTGATCAACCTGCGTCCCCAATTTTTCCAAACGTTTATAGCCCAAATGCGTTGTCATATTAATGACCCCATTTAGGGTTTTGTCGACAACCAAATTAAATTTTAAACGTTTTTTAGGTTCACGTACTAGGCTTGTTACACCTAAATCCACAATTTGAATCAAGGTCTGAAAAGCCTCTTCTACGCTTTGCATATTGCCCGCACGTATTTGTTCAGTCAGTGTTTGGGCCTGTTGCACAAGTTGTGGTGTGATTGGGTAAGTAATATAAACATCTTGCTCACGCTCTTTCATAAGCGAGGTCATATAATCAACTAAAGGCAAAAGACGCTCATTGCCGAAAAAAGAGACTGACCAAGGCATATACTTTCGGAAAGTATCTAAAATTTGTTGAAGAACTTTCTCGGACTCATGGCGCTGTTTTTCAGTCATAGTAGAGTTGTCTTGCTCATCCTTTAACAATACTGAGAAAACTTGCTCAATAATTTCACAAGATAAATCGGAAAGAACACTACCTAATGCTTTAGATTGGCTTTCTTTTACCCCTGCGTGTAATTTCTCTCGAATTGAAGCAAATTGGGTATAGGTTGAATCGGAAATCTTTAAAAAAACTTTGTAGCTCATATATCGCATCCCTTATCAATTCTTTTGTAATTTTTCTGCCGTGCCGCTACACGATTAAATTGTGATCCATGCTTCATAAATCTACCGTTTTTTGAAAAAAATACAAAACCGTTTATCTGTTTTCAGCACATTAATTTCGAGGCAATTTTTTGCTACAATAGATGCAATTTTTTATGCATATTCGATCTAAGCTACTATGACTGACGCTCAAACCGCTCAAAATATTGCCACCACCTACGATCCAACCGAGATCGAAAAGAAGTGGTACAAAACGTGGGAAGAACAAGGTTACTTCAAACCTTCTGGTCACGGTGAATCATTCTGTATCATGATTCCACCACCAAACGTCACTGGTAGTTTGCACATGGGCCATGGCTTTAACAATGCCATTATGGATGCCCTCACCCGTTATAACCGTATGATGGGTAAAAACACTTTGTGGCAACCGGGTACTGACCATGCTGGTATTGCAACTCAAATGGTGGTTGAGCGTCAACTTGGCTTACAAGGTGTAACTCGTCACGACTTAGGCCGTGAAAAGTTCATCGAAAAAGTTTGGGAATGGAAAGAACAATCTGGCGGCACAATTACCAAACAAATTCGTCGTTTAGGTTCGTCTGTAGACTGGTCACGTGAACGCTTCACGATGGATGAAGGTTTATCAAACGCCGTTAAAGAAGTATTCGTTCGTTTACACGAAGACGGTTTAATTTACCGTGGTAAGCGCCTTGTAAACTGGGACCCTAAACTTCAAACTGCTCTTTCTGACCTTGAAGTAGAAAGCAAAGAAGAAAAAGGCTCACTTTGGCACTTTAAATATTTCTTTGAAGATAAATCAGTTAAAACTCAAGATGGCAAAGACTATCTTGTAGTTGCAACGACTCGTCCTGAAACATTACTTGGTGATACTGCTGTTGCTGTTCACCCTGAAGATGAGCGTTATGCACACCTTGTTGGTAAAAATATTGTATTGCCAATTACGGGTCGTTTAATTCCAATTGTTGCCGATGACTACGTTGAAAAAGACTTCGGTACCGGCTGTGTAAAAATCACGCCTGCTCACGACTTTAACGACTATGAATTAGGCAAACGCAATAGCTTGCCAATTATCAATATCTTCAACAAAAACGCCGAAGTTTTAGGTGAGTTTGAATACATTGCCAAAGCTGGCGAACAAATTTCTAAAACCATTACTGCACCTGCAGATTATGCTGGTTTAGAGCGTTTTGAAGCACGTAAAAAACTAGTTGCTCAAGCGGAAGCTGAAGGCTGGTTAGACCAAATCCAACCTTATGACTTAAAAGCGCCACGCGGTGACCGTTCAGGTGTGATTATTGAGCCATTATTGACTGACCAATGGTATGTAAAAATTGCACCTCTTGCTGAGCCTGCAATTGAGGCGGTTCAAGATGGTCGTATTAAGTTTGTTCCAGAGCAGTACAGCAACATGTACATGGCATGGATGCGTGACATTCAAGACTGGTGTATTTCACGTCAGCTTTGGTGGGGGCACCGTATTCCAGCTTGGTACGATGCTGATGGCAACATCTATGTTGGCCGTAGCGAAGAAGAAGTTCGCGCGAAAAATAACATCGCGGCCGATGTTGAGCTTAAACAAGACGAAGACGTACTTGATACATGGTTCTCATCTGCACTTTGGACATTCTCAACTTTAGGCTGGCCAGAACAAACGCCTGAACTCAAAACTTTCCATCCGACTGACGTGTTGGTGACTGGTTTTGACATTATCTTCTTCTGGGTTGCCCGCATGATCATGATGACCATGCACTTCATGAAAAATGAAGATGGTTCATCTCAAATTCCATTTAAGACAGTTTACGTTCACGGCTTGGTACGTGATGGTGAAGGTCAAAAAATGTCGAAGTCTAAAGGTAACGTACTTGACCCATTAGACTTGATTGACGGTATTGATTTAGAAAGCTTAGTTGCAAAACGTACGACTGGCCTAATGAACCCGAAAGATGCTGCGAAGATTGAAAAATCAACGCGTAAAGAATTCCCAGAAGGCATTAATGCTTATGGTACTGACGCAGTTCGTTTCACGTTCTGTGCCCTTGCAAACACTGGTCGTGACATCAAGTTCGACTTAAAACGTGTTGAAGGTTACCGTAACTTCTGTAACAAAATTTGGAATGCAACACGTTTCGTTCTGATGAATGTTGAAGGCCAAACTGTTGGTCAAGAAGCACGTCCTGATCTATGGGAACTTCCAGAACAATGGATTATCAGCCGTCTGCAAAAAGCTGAAGCTGCTGTACATCAAGCATTTGCAACTTACCGTTTAGACCTTGCTGCTCAAGCAATTTATGACTTTATCTGGAATGAATACTGTGACTGGTACGTTGAGTTAACTAAACCGGTTCTGAACGATGCAGAAGTTTCAGAAGAGCGTAAAGCTGAAGTACGCCGTGTATTGCTTGCTGTAATGGAAGCTTCTTTACGTTTGGCTCATCCATTAATGCCGTATTTGACAGAAGAAATCTGGCAGACTCTTGCACCAATGCTTGGTCAAGGCGGCCCAACGATTATGACTGCTCAATACCCTATTCCTGAGCAAGCGAAAATCAATGAACAAGCTGAAGCAGATATGCAATGGCTTCAAGGTTTGATTGGTGCGGTACGTAACATTCGCGGTGAAATGGGCTTAGGTAATGCGCGCTTGTTGCCAGTATTACTTCAAAACACATCTGATGCTGAACGTGAACAAATCATTCGTATTGAAGCATTGTTCAAAGCATTGGCTAAAGTTGAAAGCATTGAGTTCTTGAATAAAGACCAAGAACCACCTTTATCTTGCTCAAGCGTTGTTAGTCATGCATCGGTATTTGTACCAATGAAAGGCTTAATTGACCCTAAAGCTGAGCTTGCTCGTTTGCAAAAAGACTTAGATAAAATCCAAAAGCAACACGACCAAATCGCGGGCAAACTTGCAAACGAAGGCTTTGTATCTAAAGCACCAGCAGCGGTGGTTGAAGGTGAAAAAGCGAAGCTTGCTGAGTTTGCTGCTCAGTTAGAGAAAGTTAAAGCAAACATGGAGCAAATTGCTGCGCTTTAAGGTGTTGTTAATTTAATCCAATTTGTGTATAAAAGGCTGATTATTCAGCCTTTTACACTTATAAGTTCATGCCTAAATCAAAAAAACCTCGTAAAAAATTTCGAACTAAAAAAAATCAAAAAAAGTTTACTCAAGGTGATATACACATTCGAGAGTACTATCAAGTTGCTTTCAACTTTTTTATAAGAAAATATTTAGAAAATATTAAAATAGAGGTGTTAGAACTTCGTTACAAATTACGATCCGAGTTTTATCAAGAACACACTATTATCCCAAAATCTGGAGATGATGCTTTCAATTTTTTAAAACAATATTTGTTTCATTTAGAAGCTATTCTGAAGGAAATTATTAGCTCACATTCCCCAAGTTTTTGGATTCACTTATATCGTCGAGTTGGAGTTGATGTACTTCATTTAATAGTAAAAGATAATGAGTCAGTAAGTCCCATGACTATCAATATTGTTAGAAATTTCATGGAAATAGCATTTTTAAAATTTGGAGATTTAGATAAAGTTGACCTGTGTTTAACGAAAGACTTACACTATAATGAGATACTTGATGGCTTATTTTATGAATCGCATAAAGATATTGGTCTTTCAGATCAAAAAATAGAAGAGTATTGGAATCAATACACTAAAAAAAGTGAAATTATCTTAAAAGACTATAAAAAAATTGATCACAAAAATATATATTTCTTAGAAGGGATTGCTTATGAATATTGGAAAACAACAGCTAATATGCGATCTATCGCAAAAGGTGGAGAATTAAGCACATGTGAAAATTTTTTTTGGAGAGAGAGCCGTACCGATGATTTGAATAAGCTTATATCTTCATATGATAGAAGAATATCTATTAATTTTAAATATTTACCAACAGCTAAAGGTTTAATAACTTACGATGAAATAGAGTCAAACAATAATCTCTTTTATACGGTATATAATGATAATTTCGTACGATTTTCGCAGATATGTAGTGATAAAAAATTTTCTAACGTAATAACTAATTTTTATCCACAATATGTAAATATAGACAATTTTGTTGATTCACATAAAGTTTTAGAAAAGCCTTTTGAAAAAAAGAAGAAGTATTCGATTAAATTTTGCTTAAGTTTTTTCAAAGCATTATCAGATGTTTTCATTGAACATAGGGGACTAGATAAATCGACAAATTCTCAAGATCTAGATAAAAATATAAAATTATTTTCTATATTACAAAGATCTTATACTATTCTTCCTTTAAATAAAGATGCCTTATTCACTGAATTAAAAACAAAAATTTTACATTTTGGTTTCTCCTCAACTGAAATTGACGAAGTACTACCTAAAATATTAGATGAATATATACTAGATAAAGAACAGCAAAGTATTATGTCTATTTGGTCATTTGGACCTCGCCCCTTAATAATAGAAAATACTTTTGGATCCTTAATTGATGTTGCAGGTTTTTCAACTATTTTAAGAAATTTATTTTTTGGTGTTAGAGAAAATCAAACTGAAAGAGGTGTTGAATTAGAAAGGATTGCTCGAAATTTTGTAGAGAAAAATGGATACACTTTATTAAAAGATCGAATTTTAAAAAATAATTTTCAACAAGAACGTGAAGCTGATTTAGTTATTAGAGTTAATAATAGCATTATTTTATGTGATTGCCGAAGTATAGAGAGCCCAGTCGATTTATTTTTAGGAAAACCCTCAACTCAAATTGCTAGAAATTCTTTGATACAAGATAAGTTTGAACAGATTGAAAGCTTAAAAAAATTTATTATTGAACATCCAATAGGTAAAAATTATGATTACTCTTATGCTGATAAAATTTTTTCAATAGCAATATTGCCTGATCCTGAATGGATACCAAGCCTTAATAAAGATTATTGGATTAATTTAGATCAAGACCTACCAAAAATAATGTCAATTCAAGAGCTTTTTAATTTTCTTGATAAACTCACCCTATCTTCCGCCTAATTTCATAAGAGTAAAAATAAATAATCTATTGTGTAATCACACACTGTCAACGAAGTTTAAGATTTATGAGTATTTTAGCATGAAGTAATTCTCACATTATTTTTTCTGCATCTGTAGCCCTATTTGGTATAGTTTTGGCAAATGCTAATAATTGAGTCTAATCTGTTTAGTATTTTCCATTTAAATTACCCTCAGCCCATCCCTGTCCCTAAGGGAGACTTTTATCATAAAAATGTGCCATTACAGCCTATTTTAAGCAAATTAACGCACCATTTATCGCCAAAAACTAATTTCACAATCCAAATTGGTGCGCTTATTGCATATTCACTTCTATGCAATTGAGTTTGTTTCGGCAAACTTAGGTTTTTAGGTTCCTTAAATCTATTTTGGTGCAATTTACAGACCCAGATTTGTTCCAAAATGGAATTTAGCACTTTTTTCGAGCATGCTATGCAAAATGTAGATCTATTTTTCTTGTTACTTGGTGCAGTTTTGGTTCTTGCCATGCACGCAGGTTTTGCATTCTTGGAACTTGGTACAGTTCGCCACAAAAATCAGGTGAACGCGCTTAGTAAAATTCTGACTGACTTTGCCCTCTCCGCAATCGCATATTTCTTTGTTGGTTATTACATTTCTTATGGCCAGCATTTCTTCCATGATGGTACAGCGCTAGCAAGTGATCATGGTTACAACTTAATGCGCTGCTTCTTTTTACTGACTTTTGCTGCGGCAATTCCTGCAATTATTTCAGGTGGTATTGCAGAACGCGCCAAAATGCGTTCACAAGCAATAGCAACGCTCGCTTTAGTTGGTCTGGTCTATCCTTTTTTTGAAGGTATGGTCTGGAATGGTAACTATGGTCTACAAAAATGGTTAGAAACAACTTTTGGCGCAGCTTTTCACGACTTTGCCGGTTCAGTTGTAGTCCATGCAATGGGTGGCTGGATTGCACTCGCTGCGGTTATTTTATTAGGTGCTCGTTCTGGTCGTTATAAGAAAGATGGTCGTGTAAGTGCTCACCCTCCTTCTTCAATTCCATTTTTAGCACTTGGTTCATGGATTTTAATCGTGGGCTGGTTTGGCTTTAATGTAATGAGTGCTCAACGTCTTGATGCTATTTCTGGGCTAGTTGCTATTAATTCACTTATGGCAATGGTTGGCGGAACGATTACAGCAAATGCAATTGGGAAAAATGACCCAGGTTTCTTACATAATGGTCCACTTGCCGGTTTAGTTGCTATTTGTGCAGGATCTGACATTGTTCATCCCGTGAGTGCACTTGTTATTGGTGGTATAGCTGGTGCCATGTTCGTATACCTCTTTACCTATACTCAAAATAAACTCAAAGTAGATGATGTACTAGGTGTATGGCCTTTACATGGCGTTTGCGGTGCATTCGGCGGTATTGCAGTGGGACTATTTGGTCAAAAATGGCTAGGTGGTTTAGGCGGTGTATCTTTTGCCTCACAGCTCATTGGTACAGTACTCGCGATTGCTATTGCACTTGCTGGCGGTTTTATTGTTTATGGCATCCTTAAAGCGACCATTGGTATTCGTTTATCTCAAGAAGATGAGTTTCGTGGTGCAGATTTGTCTATTCATAAAATCTCTGCCAACTCTGAAGAAGGCATGTTTTGATTCAATGATTATGAAGCAGGATTTAAATATTCTGCTTCATATACCTCTTACAAATAAAACCTCTTAGTTTAAAAATAACTTTCCTTGATTAAAAACTACACTTTTAGTTTTCCATACATTCAATTTAATATATTGAAAAATATATTAAATTGAATATTTTTCTAAGATTTAAAGATGAAATCCTGTTTAGTTTAAGAACAATTTAAGTTTTATTTTATGTAATGCCTTCAATTCACGCTTAAATTGATGTTAAAACACAATGAATCAACAAAAACATTTTTTTCAGCTTCAGCTTATTTTTCTTGCTATCAGCTTTTTTATACTTTTATTCGTATTCCCAGTGGGTGGAAAAATTGATATGTACCTCATCCAACCTTGGATTGATTCAACTGGTCAATTTTTTAATCGGGAAAATTGGTATCTCGAAAGGCTTAATCATCAAATCGTAAAAGACATTATCACTGCGGTTTATGTCATCTTTTTTGGTCTGTGGCTTGCTTCATTTAAAGTAGAAAAGTTAAAAATCTATCGCTGGCAATATGGTTATATGTTTTTTGTCAGCATGATTGGTAGCGGTGTTGTTGGTTTATTAAAATCACAATCTGCTCATGCCTGCCCTTGGAATATGGTTCATCCTAATAGTTTAGGTGGCTATATTTGGGACTTTACAGCAAAACATGGTCATTGTTTTCCAGGTGGTCATGCCAGTGCTGGATTTATCATAATGACCGGTTATTTTGTTTATCGTCTTGAACAACCAAAACGAGCTTATTTTTATTTATTTTCAGGCATTTTATTAGGATTTATGATGGGTTGGGCACAAATGATGCGAGGAGCACATTTCCTAAGTCATAACTTATGGACAGGTTGGATTGTTTGGGCAGTGAACATTTTCTTTTATGCGATTTGTATTCATCGCTTTGAGTTCGAAAAACAATTAAAACAAGAGCTTAGTTAAGCTCTTGTTTCATGTAAATGTAAAACCTTAGGTAACTTCACTAAAACTGAAAGACCACCAAGTTCTAAACTTTTATCGAGAGTTAGAGTTCCACCAAGTCTTTGAGTTGCACGGTCTACAATTGATAAGCCTAAACCACTTCCCACTTCAAGATGATGGTGTACTCGATAAAAACGTTTAAGCACCTTATCATAATTTTCAGGATCTATACCTGCGCCACTATCTTCGATTTGAATACAAGCAAAGTTATCTGGGTCGGTATAAACTGAAATGTTAATTACCCCCTGATGTGGTGTATATTTAATTGCATTATCAATTAAGTTAAAAATAATCGAATGTACGGTAGGTTCAATACTATGCATCTCGACAGGGTCATTTCTAACAAAGCCTAAATCAATTTCTTTTTGCATGGCTAAATTAACCAACTGCTCAACGCAATTTAAAGCCACATCATTGAGCTGGAAATAGCCAGTAGGTTCAACCATACTTAAAGTTACATCTTGCTTTGCCAACGCTAAAAGCTGCGTCACTAAATGCTGAATACGAGCTAAACCTTTGCTTAAATTTTGCAACGATTCATGCTCAGGAAACTGGCTTAACAAAATCTTGGTTTGTAAGTTCAATGCAGTAACAGGTGTTCTTAGTTCATGAGCAGCATCAGCAATGAATTGCTTCTGTTCATTTTGTGCTTTAGAAATACGATCAAACAGACGGTTCATTTCATCAATCGTAGGCAAAAGTTCTAGAGGATAATCATGCACCTCAATTGGTGTTAACTCCTCAGAATCACGCTCCATTAACTCATTTTTAAAATCATCTATTGGTTTTAAACCACGACTAATAATGGCGGCCAAGGCAAATATCGCAAAAGGTAAAATAATTAAATATGGAATGAACATGCTGCCGGCAAGCTCCCATGCGAAAGCTTCACGAACCCGCTCTTGTTGACTGACCTGAATTTGGTAGTCTTTCAACGGTAAAACATATGTTCGGACTACACCTTCAGCGGTTTTATGTGAATAAAAACCAGCTTGTTGCACTGGAGGAACCAAGAAGTGAAGATGATGAGATAAATTCGCTTGGTCTTTATAAGCCCAAATATCTAAAAATAAATCTTCTTCGTGGTAAGTTCGATGTAAATCAAACTTACTACTTACTGTTTTTAAGGGATACTCAGCCGTTCTTTCCGCTAAATACTGCATTTGAGTATCTAGAATTTCATCGACTTCCTGAAGTGCAACCTTATAAGCACTAAAAATTAAAATACAACCTAAGATGACACTGAAAATTGAGGTGCCCCAAATCAGTCGTTTTTTTAATGAATAATGCACGTTCATGAAGTCCCGAAATCTTAAATTATGATTGCCCTAAACGGTAACCCAGTCCTCGGATAGTTCGAATAAAGTCTTTACCCAACTTAGCCCTTAAATGATGGACATATACCTCAATCGTGTTGCTGGTCACATCACTATCAAAGTCATATAACTTATCTTCCAAATTAGCTTTTGAGAAAATTTTATTTGGATGACTCATAAGCGGAATCAAGATTGCCCATTCACGATTCGATAAATCAATACGTTGCCCTTTAAATGTTGCAATGTGCTGTTCAACATTTAAAACCAGATCACCGCTTTCTAGTAGTTGATCTTGGCTTGCAAGTTGAGCCTCTACGCCACTACGGCGTAATAAGGCATGAATACGAGCGAGTAATTCATCAAACTCATAAGGCTTAATTAAGTAATCATCTGCTCCCAAATTCAAACCATCAACACGGTTTTGCAGTTGGTCACGTGCAGAGATAATCAAGACTGGTGTTGCTGCTCTTTGACGGATCTGCTTTAAAACTTGCATACCATCCATCATTGGCAATCCCAAGTCTAAAAGAATGAGATCAAACTTATTCTTTGCTAATTGGGCCAAACCATCTAAACCGTTATTGACCCATTCCACCTCAAATTGATGATATTGCAGCAACGTCGTTGTTGATTCTGCAATCATAAAATCATCTTCAATCATCAAGATTTTTGTCATGTTCTAGGCTCGCTTTAGTTTACATGGGCACAAGAGTGCAACATGTCCAGTTGAGGGTTGATGACCTGAGTTTGTACATCCAGCAAACTTAACAAACTTGGGAATAAATTATCCTGACTTAACTTTTGTTTAGTTTGTTGGTTTAAACAATTTACTTGAGCAAGATTATGTTGTTTCCAGCCATCAGAGAACCACATAATCATTGGAATATGTGTTTGTTGGCTCGGTGCGATTGAGTAAGGCGAACCATGCAAATACATACCATGCTCACCTGTCGATTCTCCATGATCAGATAAATACCATAAACCTGTTTGATAATTCGATACTTCTTTTAAAGTATTGATCATTTGGCTTAATACATGGTCTGTATACACGATTGTATTATCATAACTATTTAATAGCTCAGCTGGTGAACAACCCTGTATCGCATTAGTATCACAAGTTGGTTTAAATGGTTGATATCCCTCAGGTGCCCGCTTGTAATATGCTGGTCCATGGCTACCCATCTGATGCAATACAACTAAACGTGGACGTTTATCATC
The DNA here is from genome assembly GCF_000588255.1 of Acinetobacter sp. 1424608. Classification (NCBI taxonomy): domain Bacteria; kingdom Pseudomonadati; phylum Pseudomonadota; class Gammaproteobacteria; order Moraxellales; family Moraxellaceae; genus Acinetobacter; species Acinetobacter sp. 1424608. The sequence continues at coordinate 79,404 of NZ_JFXL01000008.1, read as the reverse complement.
TTTCGGAATAGAGGCCAAATACTGCTTTAAGCTATCAATGAGAATACCATCAAGACATTCACCATCTTTACACCATTTTTGCTTTAAGTCTTCTGGAATCTGGTATTGTTCAACACGATCACATGCACCTTTACAACCCGAGTTGTTATCAATCCAAGTCACTTGATAGCCTGCGCGTTTTGCAATATCTAGTAAGCCTTCACGATGGCTTGCCAATTGCTCATCATAATCAGCACGTGGCATACCAGAGAACATACATGGCACAGAAACTGCTGTTGCCGTACCACATGAACTCACTTGAGAGAAATTTAAAATATCTTGTTTAGAAAGCTCTGGGTTTGTATTTTTAGCATACCCATTGAGCGAGAAACTTTCTGCACGTGCAGTTTCGCCCACTACAAGTACCATGAGTTTAGGTAAATCTTTTTGAGTTTGTTGAACTTGATGGGCATCTTCACCATACTTCACAAGAGGAAGATTTTTCTTAGGCGCTTTTTTACGATAATAAGACATCACCGAAGAAATAGTGTTTTGAGGAGAGATCATTCCTTTTAAATCACGATGCTCTCTAAATATCGCTGCAAAATCAACATAATATGCAAACAACAAACCGCCTACAACGGCAAATGCAAGAGCGATTGAAAGTACTTTTTTAAGCAAAAGCGGAAGTATTTTTTCTGATTTGAGTTTTACCTGAGTAATTAAAAAAATAGGTAAAATAACAAAGAAGATTGTCCAGAGCCCAAAACGCAAAGACAGTAAATCTGTAGCTTCAGCAACATCTGTTTGAGCAATATTCTGAATCTGATCAGGTGAAATAATGACACCTAAAGTATTTACAAAGTACGAGCTAAAACCACCAATAAATACAAGTAAAATGGCAAAAATTTTGGCCGTCCATTTCCAGTTTAAAATTTGTAAAGCCGCATAATAGGTAGCAACAACAATCACTACAGTAGCCGCTAAGAAAAAGGTCGCTTTTATACCTAAATATGGCGTTAACAAATGAACTTTTTTATAAAAACCAAAATTTAGAATTGCACCTAACCAAATGGCTATAATGAAGTTGAACATAAACAGGGAAATCTGCTTATTTCTTAATGTAGAAAAAAAACTCAGCATCTCTGGTTACTACGACCTTTTTTTATGATGCTCTACTGTAAAAATTGAAACTTAAAAATGACTTAAATAATAGAATGATCGGTATAAACCATTTTTAACGGCTTTACGCTACTTATTTATTTCAATTAAAAAAAATGAGTCGAGACTCATATGAATCTCGACTCACTTAGCTAAGAAGCATTGAGAAATTAGAAGCTATACTTAGCCATTAAACCAATACGGTTATCTTTATAAGACTGGCCAGCAAACGTTTCACGTTTACCATTGATATATTCAAGACCTAAATCAATTGGTTTAACAGGCGAATAGATAAAGTTAATCCATGCTTGTTGAACTTTTTCGTTAGCAGATGCATTTAAGCTGGCAAAATCTGTACCATCATCTGCAAACTGTGCACCGTACGCTAAAGTTGAACGCAAGTTAGGTAAGATTTTATAAGTACCACCTACTTGTACAGCAACAAATTTATTTTGCTCAATATCTTTATTAGCAGCTACAGCATACGCAGCATTACTACCATATAAATAAGTATTATCGCCTACCACATATGAAACATCAGCAAATACTTTTAAAGGATCTGAAACTTTGAAGTCTGTACCTGCAGCAATGCCCCAGCCAGTTTTATTATCGTCAGCAAGCTGTGATTTGTAGTTTTCTACTAAAACACGAGCTGATGCAGAACCTTTACCCTCTGCATAACCTTGAGTGATTTTAGCAGTTAATGCAGGTAGACGATATTTAAGGCTATCACCTGTAGCTGATGATGAACTATCAGCTTTTTCAGCAGAAACAAACAATTGAGTTGCAGGTGCTAATTTATAGCTATAACGTACTTGAGGAACACGTTTTGTACCGCCACCAATGTTTGTCGAGAAGTCGATCATTTCTGGTGCATGAGTTGATAAGAAGTTAGACGTCGTTTGACCAAATAACCAGTCATTATACGTTACATAAGCATGACGAATACGGAATGCATCGTTTGTTCCACCGAAGTCAACTTCGATTTTACCGCCTACTTTAGCATCGCCCACAGGCGTATTAAAATCTAAACCAAGACGTGTGGTTTTAGCTGTAGCACGTAATTTATCTTGTGTTTGAGCAGTTTTACCACCAACTTTATCTACAGCATTAAAGTCATCATCCGCACCTTCGATAATATAGTTAGCATCACCACGAACGAAACCATAAAGGTTTACATCAGCACCAGCTTTAGATTTAAAACCTGCTAATGGAGAAGCTGGTGCAGCAACAGGTTGAGGCTGTGCTTTAACTTCAGCTAACTGCACTTGCTGTTGTTGCTGTACTTGTTGCTGTTGCTGCTGTACTTGGCGCTGTTCTTTAACTAATGCTTTTAATGCTTCAACTTCTTGACGAAGTTTTTGAATTTCCTCTTTTTCAGAGGTCGCCGCATTTGCCCCACTCATCATTAAAGCTGTTACTGTAATAGCTAAACTTTTAACAACAAACGATTTACGATTAAGGAATAGATCCATCAAAAACTCCTAAAAATATATTTTATGTTGCTTATCCATGCCAAGTTGATTCGGTGACCATTGAGCACTAAAAAATCAACTATTCTCCAAATTTGATTGCATTAATTTTATTACCGCAATCAAAAACCAATTTTAACGCTGGGTAAGATTAAAAATTCCAAATCAAAAGAAGCAAGACATACTTTTGTTTACAGAACTTTTACCTTGACTTCATGTTGTAACGAATCCTACACAACTCTCTTATCTTATAGAATGATTAAATCATTATTTCATTATTCTTTTTTAGACTTTAGGCTAATAAACCGTCTAAGTGAATATTTTTTTACCGACGTTGCTTGATTCACATAATTTTTCTTGTTACTTCCATCCTTTTTTCCTTTCTAGCGTCCATTTGCTACCCAAACAAGATGGCACAATTAATAAGCCATTTGAATAGCTAAAAATATACATTTTTAAAAGAATGAATAAAGTTATAAGCACAATTTTTTAGCTTAACTTAATATGAATTAAGTTTCTTAATTTCATCAACTTAATATCACTTTTTATACAGCTTTTACTGCCTTCCATACGTAAATAGGAATTAAAAATAGTACAGCAATAGTGACAATAGCTATCAAATAATGGAAATAACCAAGTACATCTCCAATGATTCCACTCAAGGTATAAAGTCCCCCACTTACAGTCGCCATAATCGAAACCTGAAAAGTAAAATCGGTACCCGCATAGTTCTTTCGACTGTAATGCATAACCAAGGTTAGCATTACAACTAATAGCATGGCAGCAAAGGCATCTTCCAAAGCATTTACAGAATAGATAAGCCATGTATTTATTTTTATCTTCTGCTCATAAGCATAGGCCAAATAAACATAAGCACCTAAGCTCATAATTTTTAATATTGAAAAACTAATTAATGTAGCTGGTCTAGAAAAGTGCTTTAGCACCCACCCTGCAATAAATGCTCCCACTAAAGCAGCAACAGCACCTAGCATAGTGATGTAAACACCAATTTGGGTAAAGCTTAATCCCATATCAACCATTAAAGGTTTAAGTAATGGCCCAGCTAAGCCATCTGCCACTTTAAAAGTGATAAGTACCATTAACCAAAAGCGAAGCTCTTTATTTTGAGAAAAATAACTCAAATAAGACTTAATTTTTATCAATAAATTTGGCTGGCTAGATTGATTGTCAGAATGAGAAGTATGAGGAGGTTCTTTGAATAGTAAAACAGGTAGAGTATTGATAAATACTAAAGCAGCTAATAATAAAAAAGTTGGCTGCCATGACAACCAATCTAAACACCATAACACAGCTCCCCCACCTACAATAAAACCAAGCCGAGAGCCTACAACTTGAAATGTATTTCCCCAATGTTGCTGATCATGTTGTAATAAATTGACAGCTAAAGCATCGGTTGCAATATCTTGAGTTGCGCCCGTCGAGTTCATAAATAACAGTGCAATAAAAAATATAAATAAGTACAAAGGCTGATCTAAAGTCTGAATAGGAAAAAAAGATAAAATACAAAGTACTGCCACCGTCAAAAGCTGAGTGGGTAAAATCCAGCTACGATAATGACCTAAATGGGAAATTGCGTGTCGATCCACCCACGGTGCCCAAAATATTTTGATTGACCAAGGCAACATAAGCAGCCCAAAACCACCAATATGCGCGAGTGATACACCTTGAGCTCTTAATATTACGGGCAAAGCATGGGTCATAAAACCCACAGGTAAACCTTGCGCCCAATATAAGGAAAATAGCAAAAGATAAAGATTTTGCTGTCGAAACATATATACCTACTTTTATTTCTTTGTGCGGTAATAACATGAAATACCATGCGTAGTCTTACATTTTGCCAATGAAGCATAGATTTCAAAAGATTAAGATAAAACAAAGGATGATTTAAAACTTAAAAATATGGAACAACATTTCCCTAAACTACCTCCACAGGTCCCTCAACGTGGTAATGCTTTAAGTCGAGCATTATTTAAAAAACTTTTTTTGGCTCAAGGCTGGACCATAGAAGGTGAAGTTCCTAACTTTCCCAAGGCTGTAGCGATTATTTCTCCTCATACATCCAATATTGATGGCTGGTATGGTTTTTTAGCTATTTTTGGGCTTGGCATTCAAATTACAGTACTAGGTAAAGACAGCTTATTTAAGCCTCCTTTTAAACGTGTTTTAGATTGGGCAGGTGTTATTCCGGTAAAACGTGACTCTGCCAATGGACTGACTGAACAGGTGGTTGCAACCATTCAGGATTATGACAAAATCTGGATTGGAATGGCGCCAGAAGGCACACGTAAGAAAGCAAAAAAAATGAAGAGTGGCTTTTACCATATTGCTGCAAAGGCTAATATCCCGATTGTGATGTTCTCTTTTGATTATGATCGCAAGACTATTCACTGCTTAGGCTATTTAACTCCTAGCGGAAATTATGATGAAGATCTCGCCAAAATTTTTGAGCGTTATGATGGAAAAATATCACCGAAAAATCGTAATTGGCTTGCAGAACCTTTACAAAATCTTGTGAAAAAAACCTAGCAAAAATTGAGCGAATCTGGTCTGATGGGCCATCTTAATTTATCTTGCTATAGATTGTTTTTCAAAGATGAAAATTGCTCAATTTGCCAGTATCGGATTTATCTCTTTAGCCCTATTCGGCTGTGATAAATTCAGCAAAACACCAACACCGACCACTTCAGTTAAAGCACGCGAACCAGTTATTGCACTTGCCTTAGGCGGCGGTGGAGCAAAAGGATTTTCACATATTGGTGTTATCAAGGTCTTAGAATCACATGGTATTAAACCTAAAATTGTTACGGGTACAAGTGCCGGTAGTTTTGTAGGAAGTATCTATGCCAGTGGGCAAACACCTTATCAGCTCCAAAATCTTGCACTTAAATTACAAGAATCGGATATTCGTGATTTAACGCTTAATCGCCAAGGTATTATTCTTGGGCAAAAGCTACAAGATTATGTGAACCGTAACGTGGGCAATAAGCCTATTGAGAAATTCCCAATTCGTTTTGCAGCAGTAGCAACCCGTCTTGATAATGGTCAAAAAGCTGACTTTATTAAAGGTAATGCAGGTCAAGCAGTACGTGCGTCTTGTAGTATTCCAAACGTGTTTGTACCTGCCACTATTGGCAATCAAAAGTACGTAGATGGCGGATTAGTTAGCCCAATTCCTGTAAAAACAGCACGTGATATGGGTGCAGATATTGTGATTGCGGTTGATATTTCAGCACGTCCAGCAGGAAATCGCCCAGCGAATATGTGGGGATTACTTGATCAAACCATTAATATTATGGGTCAACAAAGTATTAATGAAGAGTTAAAACTAGCAAACGTAGTCATCCAACCTAAAGTTGGGCACTTAGGTACACTCGATTTAAAATCAAGTAATGAAGCTATTTTAGAGGGTGAGAAAGCTGCTCAAGGCCAAATTCGTCAAATTGAAACTGCAATAGCGAATTTCAAAAAATCTCCAGCCGCATTTAAGCCAGCTCCACGTCCTAAATTTTAATTGAGGTGGTTTTTTTCTATCCACACTTACTATCATCTGCTACAGTGGTAAAAGTGATATGAGATCACTTTTACCCATCATAAAGATATATAAAAGAGCAGATCTATGGAGTTTGTTGTAGAACCTTGGCACTGGTTTGTATTGGGTATCTTACTTATTCTTTCTGAGCTGATTATCCCTGCTTTTGCCGCTCTCTGGTTTGGTATTGCAGCCATTATGGTTTGCTTTCTCTATTGGTTATTTCCAGATATTAGCCTTACAACCCAAATTGTATTGTGGATTATTTTATCGGTGCTATGCACCATTCTTTGGTTCAAATTTATTAAACCCTTATCGATTGATAGAACTAAAGCAGGTTTACCTCGTGAGGCCACCATTGGACAAATTGGTATGGTGATTCAAACGGGACTTGCTCATGACCAAATTATTGTCCGTTTCCCTATGCCTATTTTAGGGGCCGATGAATGGAACTGTCGCAGCACTAGCCCTGTGAAAGTCGGTGATCGAGTCCGTGTCATTGATATTTCGGGCAATGACTTAATTGTCCAGCCCCACAGTACTTCATAAACATTAAAGATAAAGAGAGGTTATTTTCATGCCAGTTGGTACCATTATTGTTTTAGCCTTTTTGGCTTTTGTAGCAGTTACTATTTTTAAAGGGGTACGTATTGTTCCTCAAGGTTATAAATGGATTGTTCAGCGTTTAGGGAAATATCATTCCACGCTTAATCCAGGGTTGAACTTCGTTATTCCTTATATTGATGACGTAGCTTATAAAGTCACGACTAAAGATATTGTGCTTGATATTCCATCTCAAGAAGTGATTACCCGTGACAATGCTGTATTGCTTATGAATGCAGTAGCTTATATCAATTTAACAACCCCTGAAAAAGCAGTGTACGGTATTGAAAACTATACATGGGCCATTCAAAACCTTGTACAGACTTCATTACGTTCTATTGTGGGTGAAATGGATCTAGATGATGCACTGTCTTCACGAGATCACATTAAAGCTAAACTAAAAGCTGCAATTTCTGATGATATTTCGGATTGGGGTATCACTTTAAAAACTGTAGAAATTCAAGATATTCAGCCATCTTCAACCATGCAAGCTGCTATGGAAGCTCAAGCTGCTGCTGAACGTCAACGTCGTGCTACAGTGACTAGAGCTGACGGTGAAAAGCAAGCTGCAATTTTAGAAGCAGATGGTCGTTTAGAAGCATCTCGCCGTGATGCAGAAGCACAAGTTGTCTTAGCAGAAGCATCTCAAAAAGCGATTGAAATGGTAACAAGCGCAGTCGGCGATAAAGAAACACCTGTCGCTTATCTATTAGGTGAACAGTACGTTAAAGCAATGCAAGATATGGCTAAATCGAGCAATGCCAAAACTGTTGTGTTACCTGCCGATGTATTAAATACAATCCGTGGCATTATGGGAAAGCATAATTAATTTAACTGCTTTCAATAAGTCATTGAAATAAAAACGGCGACCTGATGGTCGCCGTTTTCATATTGAGTATTATTGGTTGTTTAATCTTTTTTGATCTTTCAAAAGTAGCTTTTTTACGACTAAGTCATAAGAATCTCGAATCAAATCTTGAAGTAAATCACGAGTTAAGTTTTTATGCGGAGTAATAGAGATCCAGTGTTTTTTATTCATGTGATACCCCGGAATAATAAAAGGATAAAGCTCCTGATATTCCTGACTTTTATATGGATCACATTTAACAGTAATCATTTTTGTGCCCGTTCCTTCCCCTACTAATAAAAACACCTTTTCTAAAATTTTAAAGACGTCGCATTCTGGACCAAAGGGTTGGCTTTGCTCACTAAAAGGAAGATTACACGCAATCTCTATTGCAACTTGATGGAGCTGATCACCATTCATTCTTATCTCCTTTATTCATTGAATATGAATATAAGCAGGATTATTAATTTGATTTTATATTAGTTGGTACGGGCTAAAAGGAATTGTGAAATCTCAACTAATTCTTTTGCATTTTCACCAAAATGCGCTAAAGCTTCAAAAGCTTGGTCATGCAACTCTTTTGCATAAACCTGTGCTTGCTCAAGTCCCATTAAAGCAGGATAAGTCGACTTTTGTACTTGTTCATCCTTACCCGCAGTTTTACCTAAAGTTTCAGTGCTTGAGGTAATGTCCAAAATATCATCTTGCACCTGAAAAGCCAGTCCAATCGCTTGTCCGTATTGACGCAATTTCGGAATTGCCTGATCTGTTCCAGAGAAAATTGTCACTGCACCCATCATAATGGCAGCCTGAATAAGCGCTCCCGTTTTATTACGATGGATATTTTCTAGTTCATCTTGAGAAATTTGTTTAGCTTCAGCTTGTAAGTCTAAAACCTGTCCACAAACCATTTTAGAGCTGGCTGTTGCTAAAATTTGAATTTGCTTTAATACAATTGCAGCATCAGTTCCCTGCCCTTGTTCATCAAACAAACGACTCCCTAAAACCTCAAAAGCCATCGACTGTAAAATATCACCTGCAAGTAAAGCGGTATCTTCACCAAATGCTACATGGCAAGTTGGCTGACCACGACGAAGTAAATCATTGTCCATACAAGGCAAATCATCATGCGCTAGCGAGTAGCAATGAATAAGTTCAACCGCAACTGCCGCACGGCGAGCAGCAGCAAAATTTGGATTGTCTTGTAAAGAAGCTGTGGCGTAACACAAAGCTGGGCGCACACGTTTTCCACCAAGCATAACTGCATGGTGTACTGCGCTTTTTAAAGGTTCAGGAATTGAAAATGCGGCGAGTGTTGTCAATAAATCTTGTTGAATACGTTGTTGAGCTTGTTTTAAAACATCCGCATTAACTTGAGAGAGTGATGACACAGTCGCCTCGTAAAATCAGTAGAGAAATTTTATTGAATGTGATGAAACATTCATGTGCTACATCATACACGATTCACTGTAAAAAGTGCGTGATGAGTTATGGATGTCAGAAGTAAAAAAGCCTCTCTATCGTAGAGAGGCTTTTCATTTAAATGACTTTTAGAAACTGTCACCCGGAACACGTACCCAACCTTCCATTAAGACACGTGCACTACGGCTCATAATGGCTTTTTTCACTACCCATTGACCATTTGTAAGTTCAGCTTGAGCACCGACACGTAATGTTCCAGATGGATGTCCAAAACGCACTGCTTCACGCTCGCCACCACCAGCTGCTAAATTTACCAATGTATCCGGAATGGCAGCAGCCGTACCAATTGCTACCGCTGCTGTTCCCATCATGGCATGGTGAAGTTTACCCATCGACAAAGCACGAACCAGTAAGTCGACATCATTTTCTGAAACGTTTTTACCGCTTGAAGCTGTGTAATTTTTCGGCTTAGAAACAAAAGCAATTTTTGGTGTGTGCTGACGTGCAGCTGCTTCTGAAATATCTTTAATTAAACCCATTTGCACAGCACCATATGCACGAATTTTTTCAAAACGTGCTAGCGCTGCGGCGTCACCATTAATATGATCTTGCAGTTCTGTACCTTGGTATCCTAAATCTTCTGCATTTAAGAAAATGGTTGGAATACCGGCATTAATAAATGTGGCTTGGAAACTGCCAATCTCAGGCACGTCTAATTGGTCAACAACATTCCCTGTCGGGAACATATCACCGCCCTCTTCACCATCATCGGCTGGGTCTAAAAACTCAATTTGAACTTCAGCAGCAGGGAAAGTCACTCCATCCAGTTCGAAGTCACCAGTTTCTTGAACTTGACCATTGGTGATAGGTACATGAGCAATAATGGTTTTTTGAATATTTTTTTGCCAAATTCGAACAGTACAGAGGCCATTTTCAGGAATTCGATTTGCATCGACCAAACCATTTGAAATCGCAAATGAGCCAACCGCAGCAGTTAAATTACCACAGTTACCACTCCAGTCCACAAAAGGCTGATCTATTGAAACCTGTCCAAATAAATAGTCTACATCGTGATCTGGCTGTGTGCTTTTAGCGAGAATAACGGTTTTACTGGTACTTGAAGTCGCTCCACCCATTCCATCAATTTGCTTTCCATAAGGATCTGGGCTACCAATGACACGTAGTAAGAGTTGATCTCTTGCTTGACCTGCCACCTGAGCTCTTTCCGGCAAATCATCAAGTTTAAAAAATACGCCTTTACTGGTTCCACCACGCATGTAAGTTGCTGGAATTTTAATTTGCGGTACTGAGCTCATATCAACTGTTATCCTTACTATTGTGTTTTTATATCTCGAAACAAACAGACTTGTTTAGTCATGCACTTCATCTTAAATCGTTTTGTGATCTAGAGATAGCGTTATGCTTTTATACATCAATCGTATTGACGCAGACTTATTTTGAGAATTTAGATTCATGCTCGCAATGACCGAATTAAGCAAAATCATGAAAAAAAGAGTCTATCAAAAATATATTTTTAGAATATTTTTTAATCATTTTTAAATTATTAAAAGCAAGTTAATGATTTTAAATATTTTTTAGTGTTACTTTTCAGTCACCGCTTGTTAATTTGTAGTCTAGGCTAAAATAAATCCATCTATTAGAATAATTTACTTATTCATAGTGAGTGAAGACCTTTGACCAACGAATCTTCTACACTGCAACGAGGACTAAAAAATCGACATATCCAATTAATTGCTATGGGTGGAGCAATTGGTACCGGATTATTTTTAGGCTCGGCGCAAGTGATTCAATCTGCGGGACCATCCATTATTTTAGGATATGCCATTGGTGGCTTAATTGCTTTTTTAATTATGCGCCACCTGGGAGAAATGATTGTTGAAGAACCTGTTGCAGGATCGTTCAGCCATTTTGCTTATAAATACTGGGGGAAATTTCCCGGATTTTTAGCTGGATGGAATTATTGGATGCTCTATGTTCTGGTTGCGATGAGTGAACTCACCGCGGTAGCCAAATATATTAATTATTGGTGGCCTCATATTCCAGCGTGGACGTCTGTCTTATTCTTCTTTGTCGTGATTACGGCAATTAACCTAACAAACGTCAAATTTTATGGTGAGTCCGAATTCTGGCTCGCTATTATTAAAGTTGCTGCTGTTATCTCTATGATTGTATTTGGCCTTTATTTGCTATTTACAGCAGATGTGGGTTCAAGCATTTCATTTAGTAACCTGTGGTCTCATGGTGGATTTTTTCCAAATGGCTTTAGTGGCCTCTTCTACATGTTGGCTTTCTTGATGTTCGCCTTTGGTGGTATTGAACTGATTGGTATGGCTGCGGCAGAAGCAAAAGATCCGAAAAAGACCATTCCAAAAGCAATTAACCAAGTTGTTTTCCGTATCTTGATTTTCTATATCGGTTCACTAGCGATCTTACTTTCATTAGTGCCATGGAACCAGTTAGATCTTGGCGGTCTCGATAAAAGTCCATTTGTTATGATTTTTAGCCAAATGGGTATTGGTTGGGCTGCACATTTACTAAACTTTATTATTTTAACCGCGGCCCTGTCTGTTTATAACAGTGGGATGTTTGCCAATAGCCGTATGCTTTACGGTTTAGCTCAACAGGGTAACGCGCCAAAAATTTTCAAGAAAGTAAATAAACAAGGTGTACCTGTACCAGCAGTTTTATTATCTGCATTACTTATTTTTGGCTGTGTTCTTTTAAATTACTTTGTACCTGAAGATGCTTTAAGTCACTTAATGTACATTGTAGTTGGAGCATTGGTATTGAACTGGGCGATGATCAGTATGACTCACCTTAAGTTTAAATCAGCAATGAAAAAACTCGGTCAAAAAACTCACTTCCCTGCACTTTGGGCACCATTTAGTAACTATTTGGTTTTAGGTTTCATTGCTGTTGTACTCTACATTATGTGGAGCCAAGGCTTTAAAGAGTCTGTAATGATGATTCCGATCTGGATTATTCTTATGTTTATTTTGTTTAAAGTACTTAATGCTAAAGAACAATAATCTGAACCCTTGTACTTAAAACATGAAAAAAGCCATTGTCTCGACAATGGCTTTTTTATTTAAGGCTATAAAATTAAAAGCATATCTGAATGTCTGCTTAGAGCCACTGTTTTGTGTCATCAGCAACAGGTGTGCCATGAATAACATGCATAATCATTGCATGCGCAATACTGCCCTTAAATGGAATTTCAGGTAACTGATCAAATTTGAAAAACTGAGCATCACTGAGTTCTTTCTTCTGAATTTCAATTTCGCCCGCTTCATATTCGGCTTTAAAGGCCAACATTAAGTTACTCGGAAATGGCCATGGTTGACTCGCCAAATACTGAATATTCTTAATATGTAATCCAACTTCTTCTAATGTTTCACGTCGCACAGCATCTTCTAGTGTTTCCCCCACCTCGACAAAGCCAGCGATTAAACTGTACATCTGGCCCGTATTTCTGGCATTTTTAGCCAGCAAAATCTCGTTCTCTCCACGTGTAATAATAGTAATCACACAAGGGTTAACTCTAGGATATTGACTGAAATTACATACAGGACAAGTCATAGAATATTCGGTCTTATGCTGCTGGGTTTTATGTCCGCAACGACTACAAAATTGATGATTACGACGCCACTCTAGTAACTGTAAAGCACGACTCGCCTGTTCAAACTGCGGTTTAGTCCAATACTGTAAGAGTTGGCGAATAGGTATGAATTGATATCCATTTGGTATACGTTCACCTTCTTGGAAATCTCTTGCTATTACTTGAGGGTCTGCTTGTATATGTAAATCATGTTCCTGCCGTTTAAGGCAAGGCAGATTAAAATTCGTATCAACCAAAAGTTGTTGTTGCTGAAAAATATAAGCAATAGGAAGGTTGTTGGTATCCATTTATATACTCGAGTGAAGAACCTTTCGACGGCCTCTATAGCTTCTTCAAAAGGATCAAGCTTAAAACATATTTTTCAAAAATCTTACGCATACTGACAAACATCTTCAATTTATTTAATTTGTATCTTTTTGATTAAAATCACATTTTATTCACGCATACTATGCTTTTAAGTTATAACTATGACTTTATAGCTAACTGACCAGTGATGAACTTAGAAGCACTGCTTCACATAAAATTGATCTCTGAAAATTTAGACTAGTTTTAGTTCCATCTCATGAAGCAAAAAATATGCGATTTGGTTTAATTCTGGGTGATCAATTAAATCACCAACTCGCAACGCTCAAGTATTTAAACCGAAATGAAGACATTATTTTGATGGCTGAAGTGCTTGAGGAAACATCTTATGTTGCCCATCATCCACAAAAAATAGCGCTAATTTTTAGTGCAATGCGACACTTTGCAAAAGAATTAAAAGCACAGGGCTGGAAAATCCGTTATCACACATTTAAGCGCGAAAGTCATATAAAAAAGTTAGTCGACTTTATTGCTTTGCAGGAGCAACACTTCTTCCCGAATACTCTCGTCGTTACCCAATGTGGTGAGTATCGCTTACAGCATGAAATCGATACTTCATGGTCTAACTCACTAAAACTACCTGTTATTTGTTTAGAAGATGATCGCTTCTTTTGTACCGTAGAACAATTCAAGCAATGGGCAAACAAATATAAAACGCTAAGGATGGAATACTTTTACCGAGAAATGCGCAAGCAAACTCACTATTTAATGCATGACCAACAACCCGTAGGCGGGCAATGGAACTTTGATCAAGCCAATCGAAAAGCGTGGTCAGGCAATCCACCTTTGCCACAAAAATTAGCCTTTGAGCATGATCAAATTGATATAGATGTTATTCAACTGGTCAAGAAAGAATTTTCTCAACATATCGGCAATCTCAATTCCTTTCTATGGGCAACAACCCGTCAAAATGCCTTACTTGCTTTAGACCATTTTATTTCTAATAACCTGCCCCACTTTGGCGATTATCAAGATGCTATGGTTTATGGTTCAGACTTTATGTTTCATAGTCTGCTCTCGCCTTATTTAAATTGTGGATTGTTATTACCCAAAGAGATATGTGACGCTGCTCAAACAGCCTATTACAACGGACAGGTCCCCTTAAATGCAGTAGAAGGATTTATTCGTCAGATATTAGGGTGGCGGGAATATGTGCGTGGAATCTATTGGTTGTCTATGCCTGACTATAGCGATCAAAATACCCTTCATGCCACCACGCCGCTGCCACAATATTACTGGACAGGTGATACAAAAATGGCATGTATGGCCGAGTGTTTCAGAACTACCTTTGAACATGGCTATGCTCACCATATTCAGCGTTTAATGATTACAGGCAACTTTGCGCTTTTAGCAGGTGTAAATCCATCAGAAATTTGCGAATGGTATTTAGCTGTCTATGTAGATGCTTATGAATGGGTCGAATTACCCAATACATTAGGCATGGCGATGTATGCAGATGGCGGCATCATGGCAAGTAAACCCTATGCTGCATCAGGTAATTACATACATAAAATGTCAAATTATTGTCAGCACTGTACATATAACGTCAAAACCAAAACTGAACCAGACAGTTGTCCATTTAACAGCTTGTATTGGTATTTTATGAGCCAGCATGAGGCCATATTTCGTCAAAATCCCAGAATGGCGATGGTCTACAAAAACCTTGATCGTATGAAAGATAAAGCTTCTGTTATGCAGCATGCAAAGTTAATTATTCATCAACTTGATAAGCTTTAAGATCATGAAAAAACAGCATCTACCCCAGAAAATATGTGTCTATTGTCAACGCCCTTTTGACTGGCGAAAAAAATGGGAACGTTGCTGGGAAGAAGTAAAATATTGCTCTGAAAGATGTAAACGACAAGCCCGCTCAAATAAGTAAATATTTCACGCGATTGTTTTCACTGATTCAACACTACTCTTCATTGTTGAATCAGTTGTATTTCAATTGATTATATTTAATGCTCTTAAGCATATTTATACTGGCGAGAACAGTAAGCTCTTTCAACTTCTGGTGAACGTAATTGCTGATGCTTGGTTTTACGCCCTGCCATACGCTTGCGCCAGAGTTTAAAACTGCTCGATTTTAAGTTGTATCTCATTAAACGAATAACTTCACTTTCACGCAAGCCATACTCTCGCTCAATTGCTTCAAATGGGGTTCGATCTTCCCATGCCATTTCAATAATTCTAGATAAGTCCTGTTCATCAATTTTTTTCATGTTATGACCTTTTAAATTATGCTGTAACCAAATCTGATTCTTTAACAAACAACCTTCCGAAAATAGCTTCACTTACCCGATCGCTTGCCTTGAATGTTTTCGTGTTTTGCTTCAGATCATAGAAAGGCAAACATGAATTTTTTGTGATTTTTAGCTTTATAAACTCTATTTTTTATATAAGACATGAATAATTATAAAACCTTTGAATGATCTAACTTTTTATTAACAACTATGGCAAAATTTTTAATACCTAAAACATGAAAAAAGCCATTGCCTTAGCAATAGCTTTTTTGTTTATAATCATAAAATTATGCGCCCTTAGCTTAACTGGATAGAGCAGTTGCCTCCTAAGCGACCGACGTGGGTTCGAGTCCCGCAGGGCGCACAAACCTAATAGCAAAATATAAAACAATTTAGTTAAAAGTAATTATTATTCAAATATTTATATACAAATCATAGAAGAATATAGATAAATACATAAGGATATAGTTGCAATATTTAAGGATATGATTGAGGATATATAAAGTTCTACTCAATACGTATCCTTATTCTGCCATGGCTAAGAAAACTATTCCGCTATCCGACTCCAAATGCACCGGTGCAAAGCCGCAGGAAAAAGATTATTCCTTATACGATGGTCATGGGCTGATTCTATTCATTCGTAAAAGTGGCTCAAAAGTATGGCGATTTAAATATAAAAGAGCTAATGGTAAAGATGGCTTAATGACATTGGGTAACTTCCCTGCTTTAAGTTTAAAAGCAGCCAGAGATAAGCGCCGTGAATTGGAGACACTATTAGCCAATGGAATAGATCCAATTGAATACAGCGAAATACAAAAGGCTAAACTAGACAATAAATATAATTTTGAATCTATAGCTCGAGAATGGCATACAGCATATAAAAATACTGGACGCTGGGGAACTGAAACAGCAGAAAGAGCTCTTAAGAATATGGAAGAGTATGTTTTTCCAAAACTGGGGAAAAAACCTATTGATGCAATTAAGCCAAAAGAACTGATTCAAGTAATTAAAAGTATTGAGGATCTAGGTTATACCGAAGTTGTAAAAAAAACCCGGCAACGGCTAACAAGTATTTTTGCATTTGCAATGTCAAAAGGATTTATTGAAAGCAATCCAGCCTATGGTCTTCAAGATATTTTCATTCTTTCAAAGAAAACTAAACATCACCCTCAACTACCTTTAGAAAGATTACCCGAGTTACAAGCTAAATTAGCTTCCGATACAGGTCATCCACTTACTCGACTATGTGTTGAATTTGCATTACATACCTTTGCTCGTTCAAGTGAAATTAGATTTGCAAGGTGGAAGGAATTTGATTTTGAGAATGCTATTTGGACGATTCCCCCAACTAGAGATTTTGTAGAAGGTTACAAATATTCTCATCGTGGTGCGAAAATGAAGACACCTCATTTAATTCCTCTCTCGAATCAGGCACTAAATATAATAAAAGAGATCTACAAATACAGCGGACACACTCAAAATGTTTTTCCTAAAAACGGCGATCCGCATGGTTTTATGAGTGAATCTACTATCAATAAAACTCTACGCCGTCTTGGATATGACACAAACACTGAAGTTTGTGGCCATGGATTTAGAGGTATGGCCTGTGCCGCCCTAATCCAAAGTAAACTATTCCAAAAAGATGCTGTCGAAAAACAAATGAGTCATCAAGAGCGTAATAATGTACGACTTGCATATACCCATAAAGCAGAGTTCTTAGAAGAAAGAAAAACAATGCTCAATTGGTGGAGTAGTTATTTAGATGCAACTAAAGAAACAAGTATTAGTCCATATGATTATACAGCACAGATTTTAGGTGACGAGATCATACAATTTAAGTATGCGAAATTGATGAAATAATCAATTTTAACAGTTTGCTAAGCCTAGGTTAGCTCCCGAAAGTCGGATACCCAATCCGATTGGCTTAGCTCCTATTTGGGGGTGCCGTGGGAGGCAAGAATGCAAACTTTATATACTTTAGATGAACTTTTAGTCGCTTCAGAAAATAAGTTGAATATTAGTACAATTAAACATCATTGTAGACTCGGTGAATTACATCCTTGTTTATACTTCGAAGGTAATATTATTTGTATTCATGAGGAACGTTTCCAAAATGGTTTAGACAAACGTGATCCTATTGCTCATAGTAGAACTGTGAGTTGGTCAAAAGCATTTAAAGGCTATATCTACGTTACAGATTTTATTGATTATATAGATCACTCAAATTCAGAAACTGGTGGTGTGTTTTTTGATGTTGAAAAAATTATTGACTATATTTCACCTAATACCGAGTTTCCATATCTTAAACAAGATGAGTATCTTAAAGCCTTACCTAAAATGATTGATGATGACATTCAAGAAAAAAGATGGTTACACGAAATAAAGTATTTTGAAGGGAATCCTTTTAAGTCTAAAGAAATTGTTTTTCATGTAAATGAAGTAAAAAATATTTTAAATCCTAATAACAAACCTAAACCTGTTGCTTTTTTGGATTATTCAGACAGACCATTTTTAACAAAATTGTTTAAAAACGATTTTTTTACTCCCATTGAAGCTGCATGTTTAATATCAAAGGATGATCCGGATATAATTGTATTGTTGTACAAAAATAATAAAGATCAATTTAAAATGAATTATCCCAAAACTTATGATGCTTTGGTCTTAATTCAAAGAGCTATCGAACTTGAAATCTTAAAAAGTGTCAACGAAACGGATATCCCCCAACTTGATCTAGCAGAATTCCTAGTTAACCGCGGATACGTAATAAATAATTTTAATAAAAGGAACTTTGAAGGTAGATGTGCTCCTTATCTTTTTTATTTTGAAGGTCGAAAAAGACCTAAACCAGAGGTTATAGACTTTTCAAACATTGAAGATCCTTTATCAGAAATTAATTATTTACGCTTTAAAGTGTCTAAACAACTGATTGAAATAGAAAAATTAAAATTTCATTCTAGCACTGTATTGGGAGCTAAAGAGCCCCAAGTTAATACTATGATCACTCAAGTAGATCCCAATCAATACTTAACACCTGCATTAAAAGCAATAAAAGGAGTAATTCAAGAATTTTGGATAAAATATAATCCAGAAACAGATATAGCTCCAAAACAAAGCACTGTGATGGATTGGATCGGAGATAATTATCCAGAATTTACTAATAATGACTATATGAAAAAGTGTATAGACAAGATTTGCCGTCACCCCAATGCAAAAACTGGAGGTAACTCAAAAATCAAATAGTTCTAAAGAAAAAATAACTAAAGGTGTTACCCCATAAAACCTATTAAATATAAACACTTAAATTTGGGGTAACGCCTAATAAACAATAATACAGTTACCCCTTTGGGTCTTCGTCACCCCAATAACTTTCTGATTAATTACAACCATGTTCTTGCAAACTTGGTTATCAACATGGTTCAAACAAAACCAATCCGAATTCAATTTGGTACTGCTTGTCAGCTACTTGATGTAACACGTGAGTCCCTTCGACACACTATACGCAAAGATCCTACATTTCCACGTCCGATGAAGATGGGTACATCAAAACAAGCGCCCGTTTTCTTTGATTATCAGGATATTATTGAATGGCACAATAACAAGAAAGAAGCTGCTGCAGCTCAAATGGAGGCATGATTATGAATGCTTCTAAAAACTTAATAACTCTTTCGTCAGTTCAAATAAATATTGATGGAGCTACAATTCATCAAGATCAACTTGGGCGTTTTTGCCTAAATGACCTACATCAAGCCAGTGGTGGGGAACGTAAAAACCAGCCTCAGTACTTCCTTGAAAACAAACAAACTCAAGAACTTGTTCAAGCTTTAATCGATACAGGAATCCCTGTATCCCCTGTCGAAGTGGTACGCGGGGGCTTAAATCAAGGTACATATGCTGTTAAGCAAATTGTTTATGCATACGCTATGTGGATTAGCCCATCATTCAATTTAAAAGTTATCAATACATTTGATGCACTGATCACTCAAAGACCACAACTCCCTCAATCTTTCTCTGAAGCACTTCAGTTAGCAGCAGATCAGGCACGAAAAATTGAAGAAGATAAACCAAAGGTTGATTACTACGAAAAAATTGTAGTTCGTGACACTTTACTCAATGCGACTCAAGTAGCTCAGAAAATTGGTTTATCCGCTATAGCCTTAAATAAGCTTTTGGACTCTCTCAAAGTTTATAGCCACGGCGTAAAGCGTGCACGTGTATTTCAACAATGGTTTATCGATAAAGGGTTTGGCGAATTAAAACAAACTGATCTGGGTTACTCACAACCAATGTTTACGACGAAAGGCGAAGCTTGGGTAATTCAAAAATTAGTAAGTGAAGGGGTTATTTCATGAAATATTCACCTATTTTTAACTTCGCCCTTTTCAAATTAATTTTATTGATTTATATTAAGTCTGTCTGGTGCAAAATCACTAGATTAGCTTTGGTCGGCTATGAATACACAAGCGCATACAGTCCGCTACGGGCTTTTTTTATGCGTAAAATCTCTATGCTTCTGCATCTCTATGGTGAAGCTGGAGAGGGACATCTTCGGATGTGCAGGTCTCTTGTGTACCTGTCGACCAACCCTTTTCAGCTTTGCCACCCTCACTTGGTCGTGACTGGTAAAGCTCCTAAACAAACACAAGGAGCGCATTCATCATGAACGCTAAAGTACAAATTCAATTTCCAGAACAATCAATTCCTTTTTACAGTGTCGCTGATATTATCAGTGCCTATTCACTTGCATCTGAAGCTGCCACACAACTTCGAACTTTGGCTAACCAGATCAACAAAGCAACGGCTTTCGTTAAAGCATTTGTACAAGAAAATGATAAAGCCGACTCCTCTGCTTTTGCTGAACTAGAAAATCTAATAATAATTTCCCAGCAGCTTGCTAACAGTCAAGCAGACACTTACATGCGTGAACTTAACAGACATACGCATAAGCCTGATGATCAGTACGATGCTGGTGATCTGTACTATGCATACTCATTAGCTTATGAAAATACATCATGGCTTGAGACCATGTTTTATGAAGCTAAAGATGAAGTCGAAATAATCAAAGAGGCTATTAAGCAAAATACTCATGGCGCCGTCTTCGCGACTCTTGAACGCTTAATTCATATCGCCGCGTACTTGGCCGAAACTCATAGCAATACATTCGATATTGAAAGCGAAAAGTATGAATCAGAATGGGAGGCTACTAAAAATGGATAAGCCTTCTCGAGATTTGAATAAAACAGCACAAGCAGAAGAAGCCACTCCACCAAGGAACCCACTTCCTCCCACATATCCTAGCCTGGTGAAAATTACAGGCGAACGGCTGGTAAATGCGCTAAACAAAATTTATCAGCAAGGAGGATCCAGTGAGCATTGATGCAACACGGTGGGCTTGGGCTGCTCCAGTAAATAACTCATCACAACGTCTCGTTCTGCTTTCATTAGCAGATCGGGCCGGTGAAGAACATACGGCTTGGCCAAGCATAGAGCGCTTGGCTAAAGATACCGTGCTGGATAAAAAAACAGTTCAAAAAGTTATTTTAGAGTTAATTAAACTTGGTCTGGTCGAAGATACTGGAGAGCGCACAGGACCTACCAGACGTGTTCGTGTTCTCAAGCTCAACGGCGTAAAGGGTCGCGAGGAATACACCCAAAATCTAGATGATGCTAATACACCCAAAAACGGGAACATTAAACAATCCCAAAAACGGAATGATTCCAAAAATGGGAATGATCCCAAAAATAGTGCTTTGAATAACCCCAAAAACGGGATGTTGAATGATCCCAAAAACGGGGTGCAGAACCTATCAGGGAATCTACCAATGAATCTCTCTCAAGAGCATGACTGGATTCCTGATGTGGATCAGTTGATAACAAAGATAAAGATGGCAGGTCACAGCAACAATATAGACCTAATCTTTGGCCTACCTAGCTTTGAATTCGAGCTGAGTGCATTCAACTCTTATTTTGATAACAGCGGACTATCTGACAGTAAAAAACTTCATAAGTTCACGGCTTGGATCGTAGACAAGTTTGAACGCTACAAAAAGCAGAATCCTGAATATGGCATTCAGTCTCTAACCGGACAGCAAGCTAATACTGCTCAACCATTTCTTAATTTACCGACTAAGCCTAAGAGCCTATTAGGAGGTCCTCAATGAATACGCCGATTCATAATCTACAAATTGAACAAGCTGTACTTGCAGCGCTGATGACTGTTTCAAATTCGTATAGCCAAGTTGAAAATCTACTGACCGAGGAAGATTTCCACGCTACACGCCACAAACTAATTTTTCAGGCCATAGTAGATCTTGATTCTAAAAATTCACCATATGACGCCGTATTGGTTAACCAGTGGTTAGAAATGCGTAACTATTCTGAAGCTGCCGGTGGTGAGCAATACATCATGCAAATTTTAGGTGATGCCCCTTCCAGCTTTTATAACCTGGTGTCTTATGCTGAGAAATTGAAGGATCTTACGACATGCAGGCAAGTTGAAGCTGAAGCCATGAAGGTGATTAATCATGCTCGGAACTTAACTGTGAGCCGTGGTGAGCTGGTCCAGAATGCACAAACTGCTTTTGCAGATCTGAATACTGAAACTGGAAGTGAATCACTCTTTCATATTCATGATGCTGCATCCAATACATTTCTTGAGATGCACCGTAAGATTGAAGCTGCACTTGCTGGCAATTCGATGATTAAAGGAATCCAGACCGGTATATATGACTTAGACAAAAAGTTAGGCGATGTCGAACCTGGATGTCTAATGGTGGTGGCTGCACGGCCCGCGATGGGTAAAACTACGATGCTCCAGCTCATCGCAAACAATGTAGCAGTCGTACAGAAAAAGCCTACCCTCATCATGTCTGGCGAAATGCCTAAAGAGCAGATTGCCATGCGTCTCTGTTGCGCGATTGCACCGGCAGATATTGGAGTAGTACGCAATTCCCCTCATCTACTACCTAAAGAGGAATTTACAGCATATACAAACGCCGTTGCGATGCTTCAAAAAGTACCGATGTATATCAATGATATGTCTCGTCCCTCGATAGCGAATATCAGGGAATCTATCCGTAAAGTAAAACATCAGTACGGTACCGTTGGTGTGGTACTGGTGGATTACCTTCAGATCATGAAGACTACAAAACAGTTTGCCCGAGAAGATTTAAAAATCGCCTACTTCACTGGTGAACTTAAAGCCATGGCCAAAGAATTTAATTGCGTCATAGTCCTGTTATCTCAGCTCAACCGTGAACTAGAGAAGCGACCAAACAAAAGACCAATGATGTCGGATCTACGCGAATCAGGTGCAATTGAACAAGATGCCGACCAAATTATTTTCTTGTACAGAGACGAAGTTTATAACAAGGAATCTCAATACCGGGGTATTGCTGAGGCTATTGTAGGAAAGAACCGCCACGGCGAAGCTGGTACCGCGTACATGCATGCTCAATTGAAGTACTGCCAATTTACTAATTTAGATCATGAAGCACTTAATCAAATCCAAGGAGCAACAATATGATGTTTGTGGATAACAGTTGTATAGACTCGACTGTATTTAAGAATTCACCTGC
Organism: Acinetobacter sp. 1424608; assembly: GCF_000588255.1. Taxonomy (NCBI): domain Bacteria; kingdom Pseudomonadati; phylum Pseudomonadota; class Gammaproteobacteria; order Moraxellales; family Moraxellaceae; genus Acinetobacter; species Acinetobacter sp. 1424608. The sequence continues at coordinate 56,550 of NZ_JFXL01000008.1, read as the reverse complement.
TGAAAGATTTAAAAATCTGAAAACCCAAAAAAAAGTAAAAGAGTTCTTCATTAAGCGCCGAGGATATAAGCGCCCAGACTTCAACAGAATGATTGTAGATTTGCGTAACCTTGGATGGTCACATGAGAAAATAGCCTTTGTATTACCAATATCAGGTGCATCTACTGTTAGCGAATGGGCACGTGGTGGAGTACCTAACTATGAAAATGGTGAAGCATTTATTGAACTTTGGAAGAATGAAACCGGGATTGATAGATTCCCACGCGAAGGTGAATGGCAAACATATAAATACGATATTGGTCAATTAGGGTTACTTTAAATATCATTTAAAAGCCCTAAATAGGGCTTTTAAAAATGTTAGTAAGTAGTCATTATTCAGTATTTTTATCGTGTAACAGACAGTAGACTATCATGTAACACACCTTTTTTTATCGTGTAACACCTCAAACAATTATCATGTAACACCCTTAAATTGTCCATTTTTTATCGTGTAACAGTAGATTTTTATATTTTTTGACCAATTTAATAATAATCTCTCATATCTTTGAGGAGAGAAATTGTTAGGCCTGTATTCTGAATTTTTCTTTCATTAGAAATATATTTATTTTTCTCATTTTTATAAGAGTACTGCATCTTTTTTGAATCGATCATTTTGGCTAAGAATTTCTTAACTTCGACCTTATCAACAATACGGTAAGTTGCCTCAAAACTAGGCTCCTTATCAAATGCCACTATATAGCGTCCCCCACCTCTTGGCTTATTTTCCATTTCAATAATATATCCTAACGAGCCCAACAAAATTTTGAATTCCCCTCTCTGTGCTCCGCATATAACTGCATTCATATTATAATTATCTTTGTAAGAGTTACAGCTTAAAAACCAGTAATTATCACCGCTCTTGTTTGGAATCGACTCACTATCAAATAGGGCTAAAGTTAGTAATCCATTCTCTTTAGCTGAAATAAATTTAACTCCATTGATAGATCCTTCTTTAGGTGTCCCATCAGAGTTAAAGATATCAGCTATATCAAATTCTGAAGCTGCCACAGCGATACAATTAAATGCACTAAAGCATGCTAAAGACATTAATACCTTAAGTAAAAATTTATTCATTTCTTTCATTTTTAAAGTGTGATAGTTAATACCATATTATAAAAAAGGAGCTGAAGCTCCTAATTTTATTCTGATAAATCCCACCAGTAACTATTACCCAAGTTCTCAAGCCGTTGCTGTGTTCTTGGTAAATAATCAGGATCAATCATATTCTGCATTTTAGAAAACAGCATACGATCAACTACCAACTTACTGTACCAAAGGTTCTGCAATGGAATATTACTCTTCAATGTATTTGCCACTTCCATCATCCGAGTAGACTCTTTGCCCTCAATTATGTTGTTCCCCATACCTGTGAGCAACATACCCAGCTTCATACTCTGGCCTAATAATGGACCGCTGATAAAGTCTGAGGCACTTCGACCAGTTGGATCTGAAAGCGCAGACATGATGTCACCTAGGAATGAAAGTCCTCCACCTTTAAGAAGTGACTTACCAAAGAAATCTATCGTGAATACAGGCTCCGGATTCTTACCATTGGCCAAGTTCTGAGTCTGGACGATCAATGCACCTGCTAAAGTTTGATAAGCCAGTAGCGAAGCTAGGAACGTCACTCTGCTCTTAATGTCTCCCTGGGCAAAGGCACGATGACCAATACGGAACATATAAGCCAATGGGAAGCCTTTGAACTGGAATAAGGTTCGGCCCAATTCCCCTTGGATAGTTCCGGCTTCACCTAAGTTAATGATGCTGCGCTCACGTACACCGGCCTCAATGATAGCTACGGATTCCTCATTGAAGATATGAGTCTGATACTTCATTGCAGCCTTATAGCGGAAGTCAGCAATGGCGTTCGCACTATCCTGCTTGTCCAATGGCAAAAACTGCTTAATCACATCATCTGGTGCATTAAAAAAATCATTCTGCGAAAGTACCGCCGTCCCATCTTCACGCTTACTTGGCTCCAGCTGCTGCCACAACTGCCAGTCACGTTCGGTAATACCGTTCCCCTGCAGGATCTTAAGATCATCTGCACCAAGATCCTTCCAATCCGTTTTACGGGTCATTTCAGCAAGCTTATTCATATGCACCAGATTAAGCGCTCGTTTCGCTCCTGCGGTGACGGCGTTCAGTCCTGATAGTTTCATAGTTGTTGCAGCAAAAGCCTGCATACGTGCATTAAAGCGGCCTGACTTGGTAGCACTACTGACAATATCAGCATCACCGAAACGGGTCATTGAACCGGCCATTTCGTTAATCCCAAGGCCAAACCGCAATGCTTCATCACGTGTGGCACCCTGTTTCAATTGCTTCATGTATTCAGGGAGGATCGATTTGGTATAGGACAGGCCCAGCATAGGCTAATGGTGCCATCTTGATTAACTTGGCGCTGGAATGTCGTATTAGAAGTACTATTGTGTAGCTCTTGAATAACTCCCCCATCATCCATTGACCGCTCTCGTTTAAGGTAGTTTTGCGATCTGGTTGGAGTCCAATTATCTACCCCTGCGATAATTGAGTTTTGCTGAATATTTGAATCTGATGTTCTGGTATTGATATCTAAAGTGTTCGATTCTGGACCTGGAAGAATAACGCGTTGTTGTTCTGGCTCAAGCTGGTAAAGATCAGAGTCCAATGTATCCAAATTACGGTTAGCGCTATTACCGGGACCAGATAAATCGACTTGAGGTTCAACATACGGCGTTCGGTAAGCACCACCTTCAGAATACTGATAATGCGCCGTAGCCTTGAGGTATTCCAGATCCTCCTTGGTCAATGGAGAAGATAGGGCTTCAAACTCTTCCTGGAGTGACTTCACACTATGCTCATCTGCACTGAGTACAAAAGGCATTGCTTCAATTTCAGCATCAGATTGGGACTTGTAAGCAGGTGGCGCAGTTATATCAGACTCAAACTGTGGGAACTCTGATTCGCTCCCTCGGACTTCAGTAGATCTTACTGAAGCATCTGGACTAACATCACTATAAAGACTTGCGATTTCGTTCCAGCGCTTTTCGTATTTGGCCTTTACTTGTCCTACGGTCATACCATTGAATTGATGACTTGAAGTGATACCTTCTGCAATCTGTCTTGCAGTCTTTTTCTGATTGCCTTTACTCCAGCGTGTGGCCACATCAACAAAAAGCTCATTATCCTTAGCCTTTAAAAATGCTGGTCCACCACCCTCACCAAAGAAATGCAGGTAGTAAAGCTCTAGGCCATTCGGATCTCGATTAAAGTGAGTACGAAAAACCTTGGAGTTATGTTCGTAGTAGTTCAGGCCCGCTTTAATTTGATCATTGCCATCAAACTTGTTCTTACCTCCCATACGGGCAAAGGTGCTATCCAAAGTCTGGAATAAGCCGGTAGCGGAAGATAGTAACTTACCGTTTCTGTCCTTTGGCTGGATTGAAGTGCTGAAGGTGCCACCAGTTTCCAAATGGGAAATGATTAAGGCATCCACTGGATTGATACCCCGTTTAGAGGCTTCCTGGACAATCGTTTTTGTCCACGGTTTTTTATCAAATACAGGGTTAGTCAAGACATCGGCTATTACTGGCGCTTTATGTTCATCAGTATTGATAGCGCTTGGTCTTACAATAGCCTTCGGTGTACCTGTTATTGGTACCACTGGTGTACTGGTTACTACTGCTTTAGGTGTGCCTGTCACTGGTGCTTTTAAGCTGACCAGCTCATCATTCAATGCACTCTCCATTGCACTATCCAATGCATCAAAGTGTGAATTGGCCTCTTTTGCATTAGTTGGGCTAAATGGATTCGTACCCTCTGCATGCTCGATGTTGGCCTGAATATGAGCCGCATCATTCATAGTATCTACATTACTATGGTCTTTAATCTGCTCTGGTCGTAAACGCCCTTTGTTCGCCCACAAGTTGAGTAATAAGGCCATCCCGCCGTTTGCTGCTAATGTGGATGGACTTAAAGCATTTTCCTTTAATGCCTCACCGTATTGAGCGACCTTTTTATTTTCATTGGTTTTAAGAAACGAACCTTCTAAATAATCACCAGCGACCCCTGCCCCAGTAGCCAGCGCAGTAGTGGCCACAGCATCAGCGACCACTGATTTAGCAACGCCGTGGGTAGGAATCGCAAAACTTGCTGCATCTGCAAGCCCTTTAATGGCGCCACCAGTGCGAGCAGTTTTTACATCTGCTCCTTTATTCAATAAATCTGATTTCTCTGCTTCAAAGGTCTGGTATCCAAATAGCCCAGAATTTAATGCTAAACCGGGTACACCGCCTGTACCTAATGTTGTGACGGCGTTCCAACCAATACGAGTGAAGTCTTTAGTCAGGCCATAGGTAAACTCACCTACTCCCCCTAAGTCATCAGGTTTAAAGATCTCAAGGTTTTGCGCTCTTAGTGCCGCTGCTTTCTTATCACCACGTATCAAGGCATCTGGTGCAGTAGCTGCCTCAACAGTACCCATGGCAACACCAGAAACAATACCTAAAGCTCCATCACTAAATCCACCACGCTCACTCTTAGGTTTGAAGCGAGGATCATCCTGATTTAACGTTAATTCGTCATCTGCTAAAAAATCCATATCTACCTCATCGAACCGTAAAAGCTAAACGTTTTTGTCTTTTTTTGTCAGTGGCATCCATGATGTATTTGGTGCCATTCTTGAAGTAATAGACGTATGGATTCTTAGGGTCTTGCTCTAAAGGCAGATCCAAAAAGAAGTCTTTGTCAGATCCACCATAGTTACGGGCATTACGAGAGTTAAAGCTCTCCAGCTGCTCACGGAAAGATTTTTCGCCTACAGTATGAGGTCGCAACACTACCGATTTACTTCCGAAGAATCCCCCTGAAGTGAACTTGCCCCCTGTGACATTCTTAGCTGCTTTATTAAAAAGCTCTTCATCAATGGTCTTGTTTAGAATATTTCCCTTTGAATCGGTGACCTTTTCGGATTTCTGAACCAAATAAGCATAGTTGGCTTTTATTGAATCCAGATAGATTTGAAAGTCTGGTTTACCTGGTGAGGTGATACCGGCTAAATACGCTTCTGTATGCTTTGTTAAGCCACTTTCATCGACCTTGACCAACCCCTTTTCAATCAGATCCTGCCCAGTAACGATCTGGCCAGCAATATCTTGCAGACCTCTGTTATTGAGCGAAGCAGATAAACGATATGCACCACTATCACCAGCAATTCCTTTAATCATGTCTCTGGATGCATTGGCATTGCCTGCGCTGGATTTATAAAGACTGGTAAGCAAACTTAATTTGTCACCTGGTTTGGCTTTTTCCCAGAACTGCTTTAATTCAGATTGTTGCTGTGTCGAGAATGGATTTAAGGATCCTACCGTGCCATTCAATACGTTATTTGCGTGAATAGATTTAATATTCTTAGACAAAGCTGCAATGGCTTCAGGGTTACCACTTAAAATTGCATTGGTAGGTACTACTGTTAGATCCTGACCTGTCTTAATCGAGTAGGCCAAAGTGGAGTTATTTTTCTCATAATTGAGCATGTTCTCATGAGTCTTCGACAGAAGATTCAATTTCCAACTGACATCTTTTGGATTGTCCTGCGCCGTATTTTGAGCTTCTACCCGTCTCTTGCTCAGATAGGCTTCACGTTCATCTGGCCCTAATCTCATGAACTGCTGGACTTCAACCAAAGCTCCACTGTATTGGACAAACTCAGACTCTTTTTCCGTACCCTTAACACGTGCCAAACGAGATTTGATGACGTCTTCACTTGGGATTAAGCCTGTTTCGATGTCTGCTTTCATCTCATTAACAGCATCTTTGGCATCATCATCCAACTGTTTTTGCTGCAATGCAGCCGCACGGTTATTCTGATCCATTTGAGTGAGTGCACGACCACTCCAGTAAACAGCCTGCTCTTGGGTTAAATTGGGATGTTTTGCTATTACAGCTTCAGGAGTCGTTAGTTCAGTAAGCTTTGCATTGTCCGACTTATTTCCTAAATAGAATGCAGCTACATCATTGCTGGAGCGATTATTTTTGTACTCATTAAAAGTATCCTGAACATGAGCCAGAGGTAAGCCTTTAGATTGCGCATACAAAGCTAATCCATTCCAGACCTCTTTTTCAGAAGCATTGGGATTCTTAAGGTAGTTTTCTCGCATGTCCTTGAGCTGGACAATGGCCTGTTGCTGTTCTGACTTCTGTGCGATCGGCAAATACTTGGATGCGCTCTGGTAAGAATGCTGTTCAAAGTAATTATTAAAGCTTTGCTCGAATTGTTTTGGTACGGCAGTCTTATACTGAGTCTTGATTGATTCCAGGCTTTGCTGCCGCTGCTTTACTGCTTCTTCATAAGGAAGCTCACCAGTCTGGATTTTAAGAGTAAGGTCACTGTCTACAACATTGATATCAGCACCAATTTTAGAGGACTGTAAAGCGAAGTCAGCTTTCTCTTTTTTATCTTTTTCCTCTTTACGCGCTTCAAGCACATCATCAACAGCTTTACCAATGCTTCCGAGTCCGGTTATAGGCGTATGTTGTTGCAATGTAGGTCGCGGCATGTTTCGGCCTGATGAACGTGGAATTAATACCATTTTATTCTCAAAGTAGTTTACTCAATACTTCAAAATTAATGGGTTATAACTCCCTAAAAAATGGGTATATACAGCACTAAAAAAAGGAGGTTTTAAAGCCTCCTATTTACTCATTTATATAAAATCAAAAATTCATGTATTCAATGAATTCTCCTATTAACGGGATCTCCCTTACTTATACGTTCTAAAATTTGTTTTACAGAGTCCACTTTCTTTAAAATTAAATTTATTTCAAAACCAAACGAATGCTTGTTCAATAGACGCTTATATTTATTCTCAGGATCGAGATAATACCCCGTAATAATTAAAGCATTCGATATATTGTTGATCCAAGCTAATGCTGTCCTTAAAGAGGAATAATATATATCTTTTGGCTTCGCCATAATTAATAGCAACTGATTTAATTCTTCAAGGTCATTTACTATAACTAATAACTGATGAATAAATTGCTTCTGAAAAAGCTGATTAGAATCTAGATAACGAATATCTTCCTGAAATTTTTTCAATTTTTCTGGAGTGCTTTTACATAGATCAATAGCCCGGTTAATATTGGTTCCTGTAATCGGTTCAAAAAACTTCTTTTTAGATCCCATGTGTAATCCTCCTAAGCTATAAGGTAACGATTAATTCGAGGTATTTCTTTTTCTGTTTTATTAGTCAAATGCATCCAAAGTTCAACAAAGGCAGCGCCGTTGTCATATTTCATGACACTTCCACAGATCCATTCTCTGACTGAGGAAGCCCCTGATATTGGTAATACAAAGGCTATTTTCTCAAGTGTCCACCCCAGATTTTTCAAATCTACAATCATTCTGTTGAGGTCTGGAGCTAAATAGTTTAGCAATCTCTTATTAAAAAAAAGATTTTTAGGTGTGGAGAAGCAGCATAACTCAGCAAATATATTCATAGTTCAGCCCTATCAATTTATCTAATTAGGACTTGGATTAGGTCCACAAAAAATGGGTATATTTTCAATAAAACGCGCGCGTGCGCGAGGGAGACTGTGAAACACCTCTTTTACTCCACTAATTTCACTAAAACTGAATCTTTTTTTAGCTGGCAGCTTGTATATCATTTGCATAATTTTGAGCTTCCACATATCGCTCAGATTTGCGTTCTAAGCGTGAAATAATTTTTAATGTACCTTTAGTTGTTTTTCTAAAGAAAAGCTCACTGTGCTTAAACCAGTAAGAAATTTGACTATATCCATAATCAATCTTTGGGCTAGAAATCAAATCCATTCATAAATTGTGTTTTACCTGTACCTATCATCAAAATAATTCGCCGGCAAGAAATAGATCCAGATAGCTCTCAGAAAGTGATAGATTCTATGGTTAATTCATTGATAGGTTCTGCATCCCAAAAACGGGTACATTCAAAACCCCAAAAACGGGTACATTCAAAACCCCAAAAACGGGTATATTCAAAACCCCAAAAACGGGTATATTCAAAACCCCAATATTGGGAATATTACCGTTTTCGGAATGATCCCAATATTGGGTAGATTTAAATTTTATAAACTTAAGCCAATTCTAAAAACCTTCCCCTCTCTTTAATTTTTTGAACCATATTTTTCTATTTCTATAATCCTCAATTGTAACAAAACCATCAAAAGTGAAATTACCTTCAAAAATATCACTTTTAAAGTGCAAATGCTTATGCCATAAGGATTGTAGAGAAATTAGCCAGCTACGATTGATGCGTGGAATATCGTAAAAGAGAAAGATTGTTTTTTAAGTTTTTTTGTAACAGGAATCCGGTATTTTTAATCGATTTCAGTGACTGCTGTGGAATGTCGTAATTAAGAGTTCCAGTACATCAGAAAAAGAATTCAATCCAGGTTCCAAATCATAGCAAAGTGAAAAGAAGTCACTTTCAAAGTGATAAAAAGTGTAATTTCAAAATTATGATTAAGCCCAGTGCAAAATAAGAAAAGGAGGAATCGAGCACAGCAATACTCCAGATCAGGAGGCCGTGCAGTACTTACCCTCCAACAGCTATCAACTTCTCAATTAAGCCAGGTCAACAATCATGTTTAAACAGAAATATATCATCACTGTAGAAAGTGAGTTACCACCTAGAATATGTCTTGGAGATTCAATCTACGGCGCTACAGTTATTGCATTAGAAAAAAGAGCAATATCCAGATCTTGTAGATTTAGCCTGGTTAACAAAACGCTTCCCGCTTTCTAGACACACCCTCTTAGAAAAATTAGAGCTATTTAATTTAGGTGGAGAAGGTAAGAAATTATATGACACCAATGTTGTTATTCCTTTTCTTAAAACCGATTTTAAAAGTCGACGCGGACGACCAAGGAAGAATTAATGAAACATATAGATCCAAAGCTTAATACCTACACAATGCTATGCATGCGTTATGTATCACCAGTAGTTCACCTAGACACCATTGTCCAAGATTATTTCAAGCATATGGATGTCAAAACGGCGCGTAAGAAAGCTAACTTCCATGAATTGCCATTTCCAGCATTTAAAATCGAGCAATCTGCAAAAGCGCCGTGGATGGTCAGGCTTGAAGATTTTGCTATCTATTTAGATCAACAATACGCCCTGCATCGCCATGATTATGATGCTATGAGTAGGTAGTTGCTCGCATTTTTACAAACCAGAAATAAAATTTCGAATATTTTCAGAATATATAGCTAAATATGCCAAAATATAGTTGTTGGAAAAATCATCCATTAACGGTATAAATACCTCTACAAGATAATTTCATTGGGGTCTTGTATGTCATTCATAATTAAATTGATCTCAGAAAACTGCTCTCTCATTCTAGATGATGGGGATGACTGATAGTTTTCAGGTTATATAGAGATGTTTAAGAAACAATTTAGCAGTGAATTGAATGTAATGTTATGAACCGTTGGATTTGTAGATCTGGAATTTGCGAATTAATTCTAACCAGACTGTTAATACATTTTATTAGAAATCTTTATCTAAATTTATTGAGGTTATACTTTGAAATTAACACATTTTATTATTCATGAAATTGATAAGAAAAATGACAAGCAAGATCCTAGTGATTTGCAGCCAAAGCTTATTCTAGATTCAGACCAGGAATTCCCATTAGATAAATCTGCTTCTATTACATTTTCAACAGGTCTCAGAAAAAAATATACTAATTCAATTAGTGGTTATGGCTGTATAGATAAATCAGAGAATTCAATCTTTCAACTACAATTGCAAGAATATCGTGATGGTAAAATAGACTTTATTAAGCTATCAAAACTACTTGTTGAAAGGTTAATGACCTCATTGGCTGAAGGTCAACAGTTAAAGTGGGCTACAGGTGGTTTAATCGTTTTTTTAGAGTACTTAGAAGATGATAGAACCTATCTACTAATTTCTATGATCAAAGAAAAAAAAGCGATTACATTTGATAGAGCAAATCTTAATTTAGAAGAGTTTTTATCAATTGATTTGGATAAACTTCATGAAGGTGCCCGAATTGATCTAAAAAAATGGGAAGAAGATAAACAGCCTTATGTCTCATTTATTAAAAAGTCTAGTACTAATGTTTCTGATTATTTTAAAGACTCAATCAACTGCGTGAATTATACAGATTCAAAAGTTTATACCGATGCTGTATTTGAAGCCTTAAAAGAATACGCTCCAACTCAAAGCTGGAATACAGAAACAGTTAAAGAGAAAAAAGAAATATTAAAGCAACATCTTATTGATGCTGTTAATAAAAATACAAAAAATGGTGAGCCTGTTGTTTATTTAAAAGAAATATCAGTACTTCTGAACCAAGAAGAACCAGATAGTTTTTATAATTTTTTACGTGAAGAAAGTTTTGAAGTGAGTGATTCATTTCAGCCTGATAGAGGCACAGTTCGTCGCTGGATGAGAGTCACAGTGAAAACAGGCACTATCAATGTAACTTTTAATGTGGCAGACTTCGAGCAAGGAAACATTGTTCTTTCACCAGAAGGTAATTTCATTATTACCAATGTGAGCGAAAAGGCAAAAGAAGAGTTTAATAAAGCTATTAATCAGTAACTTATATGGTACTAAATGGGTCATGACTCAAACAATAAAAGTAGAAAGAAAGTTTGACTTCGTCATTAATTTATTGACGTCGTTAGACAATATTTGCTTTGAAATGGAGTCAAATTCAATCACTGGTTATCTCAGTAAAAGATCTGACCTATCTTTTGAAAACATTCAAGAGCAACTTGAGTCTTTTGGTTTAGATACTTCAGATAATGAGCGAAAGACTGGAAAAATAATAGTACCTTTGACTGGCACAAATATTTTTTATGATTTAGAGCATTATTTAAAAAAGGATAGTCGTAGACTTGACGCTAATCCAACAAAATCTTTTTATATTTATGATCACTCAGTAAAATATACACCAGGCACAACTTGTATTAATAAAGAATTAAATAATATTTTTTTAATTGCTGAGTTATTTTCAAATCTTAAATTGATTTCAGATTTGCATGGTGATGCTGGTAATAGATCTTTTATTATATTTGTTGGAAAGAAAAATTTAAAAATCTATTCAGACTATCATGCGGATGACTTAGCAAGAGATCTTAATCTTATTAAAAACTTCATTCGTGAGTATATACAAAATGATTTTCATCAAGAAGATAGACATTTAGCAGTTATAAATGGCCTGCACGAGTCGTATAAAGAAAATGAAATTTCATTATCAGTATTTCTAAAAGGTTTTGATACTCTTTATAGAATGGTTAAAAGTAACTTCCAGCTTTACATGGATAAGTTTTCTTTTAATGATTTTAAAAATAAGGTAGAAGAGGATCGTAGAGAGTATACCATTAAAATTAATAAAGTTTTTTCCGATATGCAGAACCAATTACTAACATTACCTATTGCTACTGTTTTGGCAGCAGGACAAATGGATAGTATAAACTCTGCAAGTGGCTTTATTAAAAATACTTTAATTATGATAGGCATAATTATTTTTTGCGTATTTGTTTTAATGCAAATTGCGAATCAAAAAATAACACTTAAAGCATTAGATGAAGAAATAAAATTAAGGAAGTTGGCAATGGAGGAAAAAGATGACTCCGATTATAAAACAGATTATTTAAAAGTATATTCAAGCTTAGATAGTCGAGTCATAAAGTTGGATGACAATCTTTCCTTAGTTAAGCAGATAACAATATCCGCTACTGCTTTAGTCCTTCTTGTATTTATTGCCAGATTCTTTATTTGAAAGCCAGTCCAAAAGTTACAGATACTATTCAATTTGAAGTAGCAGATCAGAAGATTGGCTTCTTCCTGGATAAATTAGACAATACTAAAAAATCGTTGGAAGAACGGAAGTAAATTATCTGCAAAGACTATCCCGATGTGTATGCAAAAGAATATGTTCCTGCTCTTCTGAAGCGTTCACCACAATACACTCGAAGATTTGGAGAGCGATCTTAAAAAGGTATTAGACTTTTATAAAGTGAGGGACGACATAAAATGTTAGCAGGCTTACACCTGCCAATATCAGTTCAATTTCCCTTTGACAGAGTAGTCAGTTCTTCCAGGGTTACTAGCTTATAACCGCCTTCGAAATCATTCTGTGCTGGCAACGAATCATCTTTAAACCCCATCCAAGATTCAAGTGTACGGTCATCAGGATGAGTGTAGATCGCCGTAGCACCGTTGCGGTCTATGAACTTCTGGCTACCTTCAATTTCCATTTCAAAGCCATTCCACTCATAGCCAAGTTTAAATAGAAGCTCTTGGGCCTGGTCAAAAATTTCATTAGATGGAGTCTCAATACATAATCTAATCATTTAAGTCTACTCTTCAAAGTTCGCCCAAACTGGTTGAATAAAATACTGTTTATCGGACTCAAAGAGCAAACATATAAGTATTCTATGCTTGGTGATCTCCTCAGCCACTTCTACGGCGCTTTCTATAGACTGGAAGACTTTAGCCAGATCCGGGATTTTTGCATAAGCAGTGTTTACCATGGCTTCTGTTTCCTCAAATACGCTTAAAAATTCATCTGTATCCGGCAAATGAATCACATATCCTTTAAACTCACTACCCTCAGGAAGATTAAGATGTTTCTTTGCTTCCTCAATTGTAATTCTCTCACCTTCTAACTTACGTTCTTGTGCCTGCTTGATGCGCACTTCACGTGAGCCTCTTTGTTTTGCCTGGCCCATTAATATCCCCTTCTACTATTCTGAAATGATTTTACAGTCTTTGGTACTGTCCAATTTTAAAATGTTATAAAGCGCTGTATTGTCTTGAGGCAGTTTAAATTTTACATCCACATTTTTATCGCCAGTGGTTATGTATCTAACAGTTAGAGTATCCGAATTAATCATATTACCTACGATCCCGCATTGAGGGCTTGATTGACCGTGGAAAGCAACTGTTTCAACCTTATTCGTCAAACCACCAATACTTGAAGAGGGAGTTAGATTAAAAACTCTCCCTTGAGTGGCTTTGTAAACAATCTGTTTGCGTGCTTCAATCTGGTCTAGGCTATTAGTTGAAAACTCAAATACAGCTCGTTCTGTAGGTGCCACTTTTAATGCAGGTATACCAATTTTTTTCTTATAAACTTTTAACTTACTGTCACCAGATTCACTACTGATTTCCACAGCTGGAACTTCACCATCAATATCCTTCACAGATGACTCTTTCCACTCTTGAGCAAACGTTAATGATGGAACCAACAAAGACCCAATAACAATAAATTTATTCATCTTATTTATCACAAAAAATTTTATTAGAAATTTAAATATACACGTTCAAGTATATGGCCGAAAGAAAATTTAAGAAGGAGTGCTCAAATTTGACTTTTTTTGCAATCCTTACTTAAACGATGTCTATAATAAAAAACTATATTTATTTTAGACACTTCGGGGAGTAGTTGTGGCCAATTTAACAGATATGGAAGAACTTCTGCAAAGAATTGATAATGAGCAGATCAGAGATTATATGAGAGAAGCTTTAACATGTTATATGACAAAAGCATATCGAGGATGTATTGTCTTAAGTTTTATTGCCTTATTTGATGATATTACTAATAAATTAGAAGTACTAACCCCTATTAATAAAGTAGCACGAGAAATTTATAGTGAGATAAAAAAAAGAAAAGAAGAGCAACAAGTCTATGAAAACTATTTAATTGAACAATTAACAGCAAATAAACTATTGCCTGAGATTGATGCTGTTTTTGCAGGTATTTTAAGAGAATTGAGAAATAAATCGGCTCACCCATCCGGTCACCGCCCAAGCGCAGAAGAAGCTAGATATGTTTTTTTTGAAGTTATAGATAGATTTTTATCAAAACCAATTTTTTCGACAACACATTTAGTTGATGAAATTTTAGAAAGATTAAAAAATACCAACTTCTTTGTAGATGTAAAAATAGATCAAATCGCAGAAGTTGTTAAAGAAGAAGTTTCATCCTTACATGTTCAAGCGTTCCCCGTATTAATCAATAAACTAATAAATCAATTAGAAAAGCAAGAAGATGAAACTCTGCTTAAAAATGTCAGATACTTTATTAACGGATTAGCTAAACTCAACCAAAATGAAGTTAATAATAATCTTAAAAATATTATTGTAAAAGCTAAAAGCGACAATACAGATTTCAATGACTTAATATTAGAAATCATATCCTTACAGCCAGTTATTTTTTTAAATTCAGATAAAACCCCTAAAGCCAGAATTAAAAAAGTGCTTTTAGAAAAATTTGAACTTTCGAATTTATCATTACATCAACAACAGGTTAGACATCCAGCTAATGTTTTAGTAAATCTTTCGAGCGTATACTCAGATAAAGACTTCAAAGATAATTTCTCTGAGATATTAGAAAAATTGTTCAGAAAATCCCCAAATTTAAAATTGTACTCCCCTGTTTTTAAAGACAAGCCTCAAGTTTTTGCAATGTATTTAAAAGAGGTTAAATCTCGATTAGGTTCCAATACATTCGATATAGCAAACGAATGGTGTGAAATGATCCGGGATATTGAAGAGGTTTATCTAAATTATATTGATGATAGACAAGCTTTTGAGATTATTACAGCTATTTCCTACTCTGCCAAAACGGGTGCTTTTAAGGCAGAAAATATTGTGAGAGGTCAGTTTTCTTCAATTTTAGCTACAAAAGACAAAGCTATGAAATACATAAAACTTCATCTGGATGATGCTCAAGCACATTTTAAATCACAAGTTGAAAAAGATTTGCCTAGCTTCCTTAAATCTCAACAAGCTCTCAATTGAGAGCTCCTTTCAGAATGATTGCTTTTCAAGCAAATGGAATTTCTAGAAACAAATAAGTACATTTGAAAATAAGGATACAAATGAGGATACAATTCAATATAGAAAACACATAAACCCATACAAAATAAGGTTTATATAGCTTTGTTCTATCCCCGCAGGGCGCACATATTGAATAACTTAATCCTTCACTTCAGCCAACAATGTTTCAGCTGCAAGCTTGCCCAAATTATTAGAAGCAAGCGGACTATCGCCTGTTAGCAATTTACGATCTCTATGACATTGTCCGGTAATACCAGTGTTCAAAATCTTCACACCGAGTTTTTCAAGGTTCTCACCGACTAACCACGGTAAAGCTCCCGGCATATAACCGATATCAATATTTGCCCCCTTATCTAATGAATCAGGGAATACACAAATTTGATAATCTTTAAAAATATAATTCTCAGGTTGTTCCTCTACTGCCGCAGCCAATAACGAAGCTGGACCATGACATAAAGTAATAATAAATTTGTCTTGTTCAACTGCCCATTTCAGAACTTTTTTGACATCCAAGCTATGTGGAATCTTAGCTAAAACACCATGCCCACCTGGAATAAATACAGCTGCATATGGTGAGTTTTCCCCTACTACATTTTCTAAAATGTCAGCAAGTTTTAGTGGATTTTTTAGTTTATCTGCATATTTATGGAAAGTATCTAATACCACCTGCTCTTGCTTTGGCATTGCCCACATTTCAAGTTTGGCTGGATTACCGGAAAGTGTCGCAACGTCAATTTCAAAACCAGCATTATCTAAATGGAACATTGGCAAAAGCATTTCTACTGGATGGTTTCCTGTAGAAAAGAACTTACCGTTTTGCATCTGGATATAACGCTCATCAGTTGCAATCATTAAGACCTTTTTATTGCCCGTATACGGCGCTGGGTAGGTCGTACCGTCATAATCTGTTTTAGGAGATGTATATTGGCTCAGTGAGTACGGTGATGGGAAGAATGCATTATCTTCTGCCAAATCTGGAGTCGGATTTTTATCATTTGATGCTGGAGTATTCATTGTTACCATCCTTTAGAATTGAAGAACGAAATAACAGCTTTAAGCCGGTTATTATTTCTTAGTAAATGTATATTCAGATCAAGAAACTGATGCAACACGCCAATAGAATTTGGCAATTTTTATATAGAAATAGGCACAATTAATAATTATAAATTTCAGTTTAGGCAAACATGCCGTTCACCTAAACTGTCACAGATTAAATTAAGTATTGATTTCTAAAACGATCTTTCCAATATGGTCACCTTGCTCCATACATGCATGGGCACTTTGTACATCTGAAAAATCATAGGTTTTATAGATTTGCGGTAAACACTTGCCTTGAGCTAAGAGCGGCCATACATGTTCATATAAGGACTGAGCAATCTGTGCTTTTTCTTGGCTATTACGCGCTCGCATCGTTGAGCCAGTAATCGTTGCACGTTTTAAAATCAGTTTTTGTAAATCAAATTCTTTTGCAATTCGCCCTCCCATAAAACCAATAATGACCAGTCGACCATCACGCTTTAATAGATTTAAGTTTTTCGAGAAATACGAACCACCCACAATATCCAAAATCACATCAACACCTTGGTCTTGGGTGTGTTTCAAAATTTCTTGCTCAAAATCTTGGGTTTTATAGTTAATTGCAGTCGTTAAATTAGAGAGTGCTTCAACTTTATCTTCACTTCCAACTGTAGCAAAAGTTTTAATCCCTAAAGCATGGCAAATCGCTAAAGCGGTGGTCCCAATACCACTTGCCCCACCATGAATCAGTGCTGTTTCATTTTCTTTTAAACGGCCGATATCAAACAGATTTGCCCAAACTGTAAAGAATGTTTCCGGAATTGCAGCAGCTTGAGTAAATGTTAGATTTTCAGGTATGGGAAGTACTTGCGTTGCTGTGACAGTACAATACTCTGCATAACCACCACCGTTGGTTAAAGCACAAACCTTGTCTCCAACTTTGAAGTGTTGCACTTGATCACCTACAGCAACTACGACCCCAGCGACTTCAAGACCCGGAATTTGCGTAACACCTTTTGGCATTGGGTATAAGCCCATACGCTGCAATACGTCTGGGCGGTTAATTCCAGCAGCTTTTACCTCAATTAACACTTCATCTGCTTGAGGAACTGGAACATCTGAATCTTGAAGTTTTAAGACCTCAGGTCCGCCAGGAACCGTAATTTCAACAATTTTCATGGTTGTTGGAAGACTCATTGATATGCTCCATGTTTGGTTTATATTTTAAATGTATTGATTTACTTTAATTCATTGAAGATTTAGGTGGAACTCCAAACAGCCGTTTGAACTCTCGACTAAACTGTGAGGCACTTACATACCCTACCTGATAGGCAGCTTCCGCAACACCCATTTGATTATTTAAGATTAAATCACGTGCTTTATGTAATCGAGTAATCTTAATGTACTGTAATGGAGAATAGTTCGTGACTTTCTTAAACACTTGATGAAAAAGAGAGACACTCATTCCTGCTTGTTTAGCAAGTTCCTGAACCGTTAAATTATGATAGTAATCTCTTTGAATAATTTCACAAATTGTATAAATCACACTATTTCGACTTATCATAGCCGAAAGATTTTCGATTAAATCACGGCTACCCGCCTGCAAAACCCTATAAATAAGCTCTCGTTTTATCTGCTCTCCCAATATCGCGGTATCTTGTTTAGAACGAAGTAAATTCAATAAGCGTAAAGCAACCTCAGATATTGCCGCGTTCATGTCTATAATATTTAAACCACAACTGAGCTTTATATCTCTTTTTTCAAGTTCGTCTATAGATAACTGCTGCTCTTTGTTCATTTTAGTGGCTAAATCAGCCATCATTTGTGCTTCAAATTTAATCGCAATTGCCAGCATCGGTTCATTTTCAACCCATGTATCGCAGTCAAAAGGAATAGCAATCGAGATGAGTAAACACTGGCCTTGTTGAAACTGAAAAGTATCTTTCCCGATATAACCACGCTTTACGCCTTGTATCACTAAAACAATTGAAGGCTCTTGTAATACGGCGACAGGCTGTGTGGAATGATCTACCCTCATAAGAGTGATATTTGGAATATAGGTGGGATACAGCCCTTCTTGAGGAGCCAAATATAAAAAAGCCTCTACCAAACTTTTCATCAGATCATTCTGTTGCATTGCTTTATTTTTTACAGGCTATTTAAGATTTACTATATCAATCAAACTAAAAGGAAAAAGCGTTTCTTGGTAGTACTTTGTATAAATAAGCAAGTTAAAACTATTTTTAGGCATAAAAAAACCTAGAAGATTCTAGGTTTTTTCACTTAGTCTGACTATTAAGCAGATAAGTTAAAGAACATTGCTGCAATCAAAATAATGACACCGAGCACAATACGGTACCAAGCAAATACGCGTAGCGTATGGCGCTCAACAAAAAGTACCAGTGCCTTTACTACAAATAAAGCTGCAATAAATGCTGCAACAAAACCAACACCAATATTAATCATATTGTCTGAGGTCAACACATCAGCATTTTTAATTAAGTCAAATGTCGCTGCACCTAACATGGTCGGCATTGCAAGGAAGAACGAAAATTCTGTTGCGGCTTTACGTGATAAACCTGCAAACATCCCGCCTACAATTGTCGCACCTGAACGAGAAGTTCCGGGAATCATCGCAACACATTGAGCAAGACCGACTAAAAGTGCCTGCTTAAACGTGATTTTTGTCGCATCTAGTGTTTTATGCTCAAACTGTTTAGATTCAACCCAGAAAATAATCAGTGCACCAACAATGAGGGCAATCGCAACCACAATTGGGCTAAACAAAACGCTTTTAATAAAATCGACGGCTAAAACACCAATAATCACTGCTGGGAAAAAAGCAATTAATACACTAAAAGCAAAATGACGCGACTCTACATCGCCACTAAAGAAGCCTTTAATCAAGTTAATAATTTTTTGTCGATATAACCAGCATACTGCCAAAATAGCACCTAACTGGATCACTACTTCGAATACACGACCACCATCTGAATGGAAATCGATAATATGACCAAATAAAATCAAATGGCCAGTACTGGAAATTGGTAAAAATTCAGTTAAACCTTCAACAAACCCTAGAAATAGTGCTTTTATAACTTCAAAATTTTCCATCACTTGCTCAAAAAGTTAATCACTAGAAAGGTCTAAAAATTTGTTTTATATCATGAACGAACCAACATTTTGGCCAAGCTCATGTTCAATATCAGATCATTTCTAGCATTTTGGTTATTGCCTTTAATTAAAGACCGATTATTTAAAGTGCAATAATGTATCACATCATTATGACAAACTTAGGTTAACTATCGTAAAAAGATAAAATCTAATCAAAAACAAATCGTCTTCTAGTTATAAATAAAAGCTCTTAAACTTAAGCAAGCCAAGAAACCATCTTAAAACATCAAACAAACATGATATTATTTCAAGCATATGTCATTTATATTTAAAATTTAAACAGAATGAAAAATACTAAAATCAACGCACGTCATCTGATTATCGATCTCTTTCTTTCCTCTGCTTATCCTCAACTTACGATTAAACAAATTTTGGTGGCTGCCAAACTGTTTAACTTAAGTGAAAATGGTATTCGAGTTGCGACAACCCGTTTATTAAATGAAGGTATGATTGAAAGCGTAGAACGCGGAATTTATCAACTTTCACCTTCTACGAAAGATTGGGCAAAAGTAATACTCAATCGTAAAAATGGTATTAAACAAACTAAAGAATGGCAGCAACATTATCTTGCTGTATTTACAGGCACACTGGGCCGTATAGACCGAACTGCTCTTAAAAAGCGTGAACGTGTACTGCGTCAATTTGGTTTTAAAGAATTAGAAACTGGTATTTACATCCGCCCAGACAATTTAGCTTATAGTTTTGAAAAAACCTGTGAGGAGCTTGTTTTAGCTGGGCTAGAGAAAGAAGCAAAAATTTGTATTATTCAGCATTTCGAACCCTCAACGCTTAAGCAAATTTTTTCTTTATGGGATACCAAACAACTCGAAAAAAATTATGAAATGTATAGTCGAGATATCACACACTGGCTTTAAAACTATACTCATCTCTCCTTGAATGATGCCGCAGTTAAAGCCCTTCTTTTAGGTAGGGAAACGATTGCTTTACTCATGAATGATCCCCTATTACCAGCACCATTTGTAAATGAGTCTGCGCGTAATCAATTTGCTCAAGATGTACAGCAGTTAGACGCGATCGGCCAAAAACTTTGGAAAAAAATATATGAACAAGAACTAAATCTATAATCATCTGATTTATTTTTTTACAAACAAATATTTCACTTTTTAATTTTTTATGACTATATTTGTAATATAAAAATATAGATACCGAACTCTAATTTGGGAGAATAACAATGAATACGCAGGTAAGTGTTACGGACCTATTTAGCAGAGAAGAAATACAAGAGCTTACAGAACCTTCAGATGCATATGGTGCTTGGGCGGTTGCCAGCACATGGGCTGTTATTGGCGGAACATTCGCTAGCTTAATAATGATGTGGGACTACTTACCGAGTTGGGGTAAATTATTAGCATGTATGCTTGCCTTAGCAATCTTGGCGGGTCGTCAGTTATGCCTCGCAATTTTAATGCACGACGCGTCTCACAAAAGTCTATTCAAAAATAAAAAAATAAATGATTTCGTAGGTGAATGGCTATGCGCCCGCCCCATCTGGAATGATCTTCAAAAATATCGTGTACATCATGTTCGTCACCATGCAAAAACGTCTACCCCAGATGACCCAGATCTTTCTTTAGTTGCTGGTTTTCCTGTCAGTAAAAAGTCTCTGACTCGTAAATTCTTACGCGACTTAACAGGTATGACTGGCTTAAAGTTTAGCTTAGGTCGAGTTTTAATGGATCTGGATGTCATGAAATGGACTGTTGCCAATGATCAAATCTGGCTAGACCGCAGTCATAAAAATTTCGTTGACTATGCAAAGAGTATTGCAAAAAACAGTACAGGTGCTATTGCAACGAATTTAGCACTTTATGGCGTTTTAAAAGCATTTGGTCAACAACGTTTTTATTGGTTATGGCCTCTGGCTTACTTAACTCCATTCCCACTTTTTTTACGTATTCGCTCTATGGCAGAACACGCTGGTATGCAAACCAGCAATACTGCTTTAACCAATACTCGAACAACACGAGCTGGATGGATTGCGAGAAGTTTTGTTGCGCCAATCCACGTAAACTATCATATGGAACACCATTTAATGGCTTCTGTACCATATTTTAAATTACCGCGTATGCACCAGATATTAAGAAAACGAGGGCATGTTCCAGTCCCGCCTAGCTATTTTGAAGTGATTCACTCACTTTCATCGAAACCATAATCATCAATTTAAGGCATATTAGAAGATCACTTTCAATTTTGTGGTCTTCTTGATGATTCACTTATATCTAAATTTTTTAGTTTTAACTGAGTTCGATAATACTTAGGTGTCACTCCCATCCAGCGTTTAAAAGCGCGAGTGAAATGGGATGTATCTGCATAACCTAAACTTAAAGCCACAGTTTCAATTGATGTCGAACTATTTTCTAAAAGATGATGTGCATATTGTTTTCGAGTTAAATCAACTAATGCTGAGAAACTTGTATTATCGGTTGCCAAGTACCGCTGTAAGCTACGTTCTGACATATTCATCATTTGAGCGACTTGTTTAACTTTTAATATTTCTCCCTGATTATTGATCAATAATTTTTTTATGACTTGGCTAACTTCTGCTTTCCATCCGCTGCGTAACTTCAATTTATCGAGATCTTTTTTACACTGTGCTTTCAGTAAAGGTGCAAGCATCGGGTCGGCCGTTAGGATAGGCTGCGATAAATATTCTTTTGGAAAAATCCAGACATTCTGTTTTTCATTAAATAAACAATCTACACACAATTCGTTTTTTAGTTTTGAAAACCCGACAGGTTCAGACATATTTAACTTAACTGTACCTAAAGAAGATAATCCTGTGAGATGCTTCGCGATTTGAACGAAACCTAATAACAAAAAAATAGTAGCATCTGGACTCAATTGAAAAGCTTTCAAAGGCTGGTGTATAGACCAGTAAATATAATCTTGTTCTTGTTTTAACTCAGGTTTAAAGGCATCACAACGGGCCCCTATAAATTGCTCAAGCATTTTTAAGGCCTCTCCCAAATTTGTACTGACCATGGCCGCCATACCCACTGAACCATAACAAGACACTTTCATTTCCAAAGCCAAATAACCCGCCAATGCTGGCTCATAAGTGAGTTGAATCGCATGCTCAAGTAAGTTATTTAAGGAATTAAATTCAACATACCAATACGGTTTGTTTAATTGTTCTAATGTTATGCCACTTCCATCTAAAAGCTGCTCAGCAGAGATATTCAAGCGCTTAACCATATCGACTAATAAATTAATATAAGTTCCGGGTAATTCTGGGTTCAGGTTTGGTCCACTAGAAATCATAAATATGGCGTCAAATGGTAAAAACTGTCAGTTCATGAACTATGCCATGCTTTTAAATTGATGCATAGTTGTTCAAAACGAAACCCGCTAAATTGCACTAGACAGTACAATTTCTGAAAAGAATACAGGTTACCTTATGAATATTCTGATCGTTCATGCTCATCCAGAGCCACAGTCTTTTACAACATCATTAAAAACCACAGCCCAGCAAACTTTTAAAAAGTTGGGTCATCGTGTAGAAGTTTCTGACTTGTATGCAATGCAATTCAACCCTGTAGCTTTCAAAGAGGATTTTTTAGAACTCAATCAACCCGACTATTTCAATTACGCATTAGAACAACGTAATGCCGCCAAGCAAAACCTTTTAGCACCTGATATCCAAGGGGAAATTGAAAAGGTAAAACGAGCAGATTTGATCATTTTAAACTTCCCTCTTTACTGGACTTCTGTCCCGGCAATTTTAAAAGGATGGATTGATCGCGTATTCGTTTCAGGACTTTTTTATGGCGGAAAGCGTTTTTATAACCACGGTGGTATGGCGGGTAAAAAAGCGATGCTCTGTTTAACACTGGGCGGTAGAACGCATATGTTTGGCGAGAGCTCCATTCACGGACCAATTGAACATTATCTCTCACCCATTCAACGCGGCACCTTGGCTTATACTGGTTTTGAGGTTCTTCCACCATTCATTGCCTACCATGTACCTTATATTAGCCAAGAGGCACGAGAAACTATTCTTGAAGACTATATAACGTACCTTACTCACCTCGACCAGCTAGAACCTTTAAAATTTCCCAAACTTGAAGAATTTGATGAGAAGTTATATCCCCTTTAATGGTATGTTTTAGCTCTAAAAGCAGACTAACCAGACCTATTTCTCATTTTTTGGTTATTCTTTGGAATATAATAGAAGATCTTAACTAGTCTTTAAACCCTCTCAAAAATTGATCAATTGGTAAAAAAATTGCTTAATTTCCACCCATTAATTAAGAATATAAAACTTAATCAATAATATACACATGTAGAGAAACTAGACTTGTCCAGTAAAAATGATAACTAATACTCAATTCATAACCAATCAATTCATATTTTTACAAAAAAATCTTTGGCCATTTTTTTTGGATTTATGACAAAAATGTCATAAATCTAAAGCCTATTAATAATAGATAAAAAATATAAATATCAAATATTTAAAATAATTTAATAATGTAAATATTTCTCCATATTTCATTCATTATTGACATTTTTTGTATAAAAAATGAGTACTCCCCAGTTCATATAACAGATTTACTCTTAGTGTAATTATGCTATTTTTGTTACATGGAGTTATCAAAGCTTTGAAACTTGTAATTAAAAGCTTTGAAGGCAACACAGTTTAAACGGTTTAACTCTGTTACTTTTAAAAAAATGTCTTGAAGTTCAAGGAAAGATTAAAATGAAATTAAAACATCTGAGCACTGCAATGATTTTAGCAACGCTGCCTGCAACTGGGGTTTTTGCAGCAGCTTTGGATCGCTCTGGACAGTCAATGTCCGCATTCTTACAACCAAATAACTACTTCGAAGCAGGTATTTCTGTTTTAGATCCAACAGTAGAGGGTAAAGAAGCTGGGGTAAGTGCAACACGCCGTAATATTAGTGATATGGGAAATGACTACTACTTTCCTAATGCCGCACTAAAACTACAACTTTCTGATAAGTTCTCTTTTGGCTTACTTTACGATCAACCTTTTGGAGCTGACGCTGAATATAGTGGTCAAAACGTATTTGTTTCTGACCCATCTAATACTATTTTAGCTCCAGCAGCCCTAGATAGTATCCGCACAAACACTATTAATACAACTTTTAACAATTTGACTGCAGACCAGCGTGTAGGCGCACTTCTTAAAGCTCAAGGAGTAGACTTAACATCACAAGTAGGTCAGCAACAATATATAGCAACTCTAAATGCCTACAATAATGATCCAACAAAAAAAGCAGTTATTGATGCCGCTGTTAAACAAGGTGTTGCAACACAAGTAGATGCAGGAATAAAACAAATTAATGGTCTACTTGGAACTGGTAATACAAAAGTTAAAGTTGATACTCAAAACTTATCTTTTGTGTTCGGTTTCCAACCAAATCAAAACTGGAATATCTACGCGGGTGGTGTATATCAAACAGTAAAAGGAAATGTAAGTCTCCGCGGACAAGCGTATAGTATTTATAATGGTTACGATGCTGATATTAAAGAAACAGGTGGCGCAGGTTGGTTAGCTGGTGTTGCTTATCAAATACCTGAAATTGCGCTTAAAGCTTCCTTAACCTATCGTTCTGAAATTGATCATGACGTAAATATTCGCGAAAAAATCCCTACACTTTCAGCTTTATCACTTTTAGGACAAGATGCGGCGGCAGCGGCAATTGCTAATAGTTCAGCAGATACAACAATCACGACTCCTCAATCAGTAAACTTTGATTTCCAGACAGGTATCATGGCTAATACGGTTGCGTTTGCCAATGTACGCTGGGTGAACTGGAAAGACTTCTCAATTCAACCATATAAATTCGGTCAACTTTCAAAAGTAGTTGGACCATTAGCAGATCCAAGTCGTCCAAATGGCTTTAACCTAGTTGAATATTCAGACGATCAATGGACAGTGAATGCTGGTGTAGGTCGTAAGCTTAATGAAAAATGGGCAGGTAATGTCTCTGTCGGTTGGGATTCTGGCGCAGGTAACCCGGTGACTACATTAGGCCCAACAGAAGGTTACTGGAACGTAGGTGTAGGCGTTCAATATAGCCCTACTCCACAAACATTTATTGCTGGTGGTGTGAAATACTTCTGGTTGGGTGATGCTAAAGCACAAACTGGTGCACAAGCTGGTAGCGATCAATATGTTGCAGAATTCTCTGATAACAACGCGATCGCCTATGGTTTAAAACTTGGCTATAAATTCTAATTTTCAAACTCATTCATATAAAAAAGGCGCTTTAAGCGCCTTTTTTTATTGTCCATTCTTAAGCAGGAATATTACGCTGCGAAACTGAACGAATTGCTTCTTTTAGGGCATCATATCCATTAATTGCTGGGAACTGTGGGAATTCCGCAATGACGTTGGCAGGTGCATCAAATAAGAAGCCATGATCAGCTTCACCAAGCATGGTTGTGTCATTATATGAATCCCCTGCCGCGATTACACGGAAATTTAAACCGTGAAGCGCTTTAACTGACTCGCGTTTTTGGTCTGGTTGACGAAGTTTATAAGCTGTAATCATCCCATTTTCATCAGTTTCTAATTTGTGACAGAAAATTGTTGGCCAGCCTAATTGCTTCATTAGAGGATGAGCAAACTCATAGAAAGTATCGGACAAAATGACCAGTTGGAAATGATTACTCACCCATTCAACAAACTCTTTGGCACCTGGTAATGGCCCCATCTCGGCAATAACTTCTTGAATATCATTTAGGCCTAGACCATGTTGTTTTAAAATATTCAGACGCTGAGTCATTAAAACATCATAATCGGGAATATCACGAGTTGTTGCTTCTAGTTCTTTAATCCCTGTTTTTTTTGCGAAATTGATCCAGATTTCAGGAACTAAAACTCCTTCAAGATCTAGGCATACGATTTCCATGAATGCTTCCAACGTTGGTTAAAAATTGCTGTATCATACCATTAAGATTTTCAGATTTGCGTTGTTATTGATCAAATCAATTTTATTCATAAGGATTGAAATTAAAGTGCTAAGCAATTTATTCACTATCCTTTAGAATATTTTTCATAACACAATGCGCCCAAGCCTTTTGCCAGGAACACCCATGACCGTTATTCCGACTATTGATATCGTTGATGCTCTCGCGACTGAATATGCAGCTAAAAGCCCACGTGAGATTTTAGAGCTTGCATTAAGCCAACAAGGTGAAATCGCAATTTCTTTCTCTGGAGCAGAAGATGTAGTCTTAATTGATATGGCTTCACGTTTAGGTAAACCCTTCCGTGTTTTTAGTCTTGATACTGGGCGGCTGCATCCTGAAACTTATCAATTTATTGAAACTGTTAGTAAGCACTACAATATTAATATCGAGATTTGCTTCCCGGAATCTGAAGCTGTGCAAAGCATGGTAAATGAAAAAGGCTTATTTAGCTTCTTTAAAGATGGACACCAAGAGTGCTGTGGTATTCGAAAAGTTCAGCCTTTACGTAAGAAACTTGCGACTTTAGATGGTTGGATTACAGGCCAGCGTAAAGATCAAAGTCCGGGTACACGTACTGAAATTCCGGTGGTACAAGCAGATGCTGGTTTCTCTGGTCCGGGTAAGCAACTCATTAAATATAACCCGCTTGCGAACTGGTCTAGTGCTGATGTGTGGAGTTACATCCGCATGATGGAAATTCCATACAACCCTCTACACGAGCGTGGTTTTGTTTCTATTGGCTGTGAGCCATGTACACGTCCAGTACTTCCAAACCAGCATGAACGTGAAGGCCGTTGGTGGTGGGAAGAAGCAACACAAAAAGAATGTGGCTTACATGCAGGCAACTTAAAAAAATAGTCTGGTATAAAAAAACCACTGATGAATCAGTGGTTTTTTTTACAGTTATATCTCGTACACAAAGTCATATTTAATCTGTAATAAACGCTATATACTAAATTTTACGGTTCTATAATTCTAATAAGAGCTCAGTTAAGGGCTTCTTAGAAAAAAGCATGAGGCACAACGAGTTATGCGTCCATTACACCCTATTGATTTTATTTTTCTATCGTTAGAAAAAAGACAACAACCGATGCATGTTGGCGGATTGTTTTTATTTGAAATTCCTGAAAATGCCCCTGAAACTTTTGTTCGTGATTTAGTAGAAGAAATTCGCCAATCAAAAAGTATTCCTGTCCCTCCCTTTAATAACCGTTTAAATGGCTTATTTTGGGATGAAGATGAAGAATTCGATATCGATCATCATTTCCGCCATATTGCCTTGCCTCATCCTGGCCGAATTCGTGAATTACTCGTATATATTTCGCAGCAGCACAGTTCTTTAATTGACCGTGCAAAACCTCTGTGGACCTGCGACATTATTGAAGGGATCGAAGGTAATCGTTTCGCGATGTACTTTAAGATTCATCATGCCATGGTAGATGGCGTTGCGGGTATGCGCTTAATTGAGAAGTCTCTATCAAAAACACCAGAAGAAAAACATGTGGTTCCACTTTGGTGTGTAGAAAGTAAAAGAACAAAACGCTTAAAAGTACCAAAACCAAGTACTAGTAAAATCAAAAGTATTTTAGGAGGCATCAAGTCACAGCTTGAAGTTACTCCGAAGGTCATGCATGAGTTATCACAAACCATCTTTAAAGAAATGGGGAAAAATCCTGACTATGTATCGACTTTTCAGGCGCCAGTTTCAATTTTGAATCAACGCGTAAGCGCTTCACGTCGCTTTGCAGCCCAATCTTTTGAATTAAGTCGCCTTAGAAAGATTTCTAAAGCGCTTGGTGTGACCATTAATGACGTCGTACTTGCTGTATGTTCTGGAGCATTACGTGAATACCTGATTAGCCATAATAGCTTGCCTAAAAAGCCTCTTATTGCGATGGTGCCCGCTTCACTGCGTACAGATGACTCTGACGTAAGTAATCGCATTACGATGATTCTAGCGAATTTGGGGACCCATAAAGACCAGCCTCTAGAACGACTCGAAATTATTCGTCGTAGTATGCAAAATTCAAAGCAACGCTTTAGCCGAATGACTGCAAATGAGATTTTAAACTATAGCGCTGTAGTTTATGGCCCAGCAGGTCTAAACATCATGTCTGGAATGCTTCCTAAGCGTCAGGCATTCAATTTAGTGATTTCTAATGTACCTGGCCCACGTGAGCCACTTTATTGGAATGGTGCGAAATTAGATGCGCTCTACCCTGCTTCTATAGTCATGGATGGGCAAGCGCTTAATATTACGATGACAAGCTATCTGGATAAGCTTGAAGTAGGTTTAACAGCATGTCGAAATGCTTTACCTAAGATGCAAAACCTTTTAACCCATCTTGAAGATGAGATTCAACGGTTTGAAGAAATTATTGAGGAAAAACAGCTGAAACATCATTCAGCAAGTTAAGAAAAATTAAGGGGCTTTGAAATGGCCCCTTATTTTTTAATTGCGCGGCACTGGTTAAGCAACTGATGACATACTGAACGGATCATCGCAGTTGTAATCGGTACTTCTTTACCTTGGTCATTCAACATATAGCAGCTATTTACTGGCGTGCTTTCTAAAACATGTTTAAGACCGTTGCTAATTAGGTTTTCACTTACATTCATGGGTTATACCTCTTATTGTTTGCTAAGACGTTTTAAACAGGGAGAACGTCTACGGCTACTGTATGCAAGTAGTATTTAAAATTCATGAATGAAAGTAAAATTTCAGTTGTAACAAGGATTAAGCGATATCTTGTTACAACTTTAACTTAAAATGATATCGTATTGCTCTTGCGTATATAAATTTTCGACCTGAAATTTAATAACTCTGTTGATAAAGTGCTCTAAATCAGCCACTGCAGGGGCTTCTGCCGTTAATAATCGGTCAATTACAGAAGGATGAGCAACGACAGTAAAGCCACTCGTAGACTCAAATGCACGCGTATATCGTAATATCTCTCGAAATATTTCGTAACACACTGTCTCTGCCGTTTTGACAAAACCAAGCCCCTGACACGTTGGACAAGACTCACATAACAAGTGTTCTAATGATTCACGTGTTCTTTTACGTGTCATTTCGACTAAGCCAAGTTCAGACACCTGTGTGATTTTTGTTTTGGCGTGATCACGTTCAAGCATTTTTTCAAATTGACGCATCACCTCTTCACGATGAATGGCTTCTTGCATGTCAATAAAATCAATAATGATAATACCGCCCAGATTTCTTAGTCTGAGCTGACGTGCGATCACTTGAGTCGCTTCCATATTGGTCTTAAAGACTGTGTCTTCGAGACTACGACCACCGACATATGACCCTGTATTGACATCAATGGTAGTCATGGCTTCTGTCTGGTCAATCATTAGATAACCACCAGACTTTAGAGCAACGCGTGTTTGTAGAGCTTTTTGAATATCTTCTTCGACGTTATAGAGATCGAATAATGGACGTTCACCCGGATAATGAATCAGGCGACTTTGCATATTCGGCACAAATTCATCTACAAACTCACGCAGTTTGCCGTGAATTTCTCTCGAATCGACATAAATCTTTGCTGTTTCTTCGCTTGCCAAATCACGAATAATTCGTTGTGGTAGTGGTAGTTCTTCAAAAATTAAAGAAGGAACTGCAACATCCACTTGTTTACGCTGGATATATTCCCATAGCTTGCTGAGGTAACACATATCTTGCGCAATCTCAGCATCATCTACGCCTTCAGCAGCAGTACGGACAATCACACTACCGGGTAGATTATGCTCTGCCTGAATACCTTCGATGATATTACGTAAGCGTTCACGCTCTTCTTCTGACTCAATACGCTGTGAAACACCAATATGATTACCATACGGCATAAGAACTAAATAGCGAGAAGGAATAGAAAGATCTGTACTTAGACGAGCACCTTTAGTACCGAGCATGTCTTTCATCACCTGAACGGTTAGAATTTGCCCTGGATGAAGTAATTCAAAAACATTAGGAGTTGGCTGTGAACGAGGCCAAACCATATCATTAATATGCAAAAAGGCTGTTCTAGATAATCCGATATCAACAAAAGCCGCTTGCATGCCCGGAAGCACGCGGACAACTTTACCTTTGTAGATATTGCCGACAAGTCCTCGCTTCACTGTACGTTCAACATACAGCTCATTAACAGTTCCATTTTCGATTAATGCCACCCGACACTCCATAGGTGTGACATTAATAAGTAGTTCTTCTGACATACATAAACTCAAAGCATTATAAAATTTTTATTAAAGAGTCAGAGGGACTGTTAATGTCGCTTTGTCCACTATTCATCGACAATGCAATTCAATCAAGAATTATCAACAACCCCTTATGTCTTCACTCTTTTGAATAACTGTGAAAATTCGTACAAAGGAAGCCCTACCACATTACTATAACTTCCTTGAATTTTGGGAATATATTGCGAAGCAATTCCTTGAATTGCATATGCACCGGCCTTCCCTACAGGTTCACCTGTGGCCCAATAATCTTCCATATCTTGCGCAGTCATTGATGCAAACTCAACTTGAGTTTGCACCACTTGACTCAAGATTTGCTGCTGTGTTGCAATACAAATTCCGGAAAACACATCATGCCAACGGCCAGATAATTGTTTCCAGATTTCGAAGGCATGCTGTTTTGAGTCAGGTTTACCAATAATCTGACCATCAAGCCCAAGACTTGTATCGGCAGCAATAACCACGGCATCTGGAAAAATATTTAATACAGCTTGCGCTTTTTCTCTTGCTAAACGTTCAACATATTGATGAACCAGCTCACCATCATGAATAGATTCATCAATATCAGGGCTATAAATTTCAAAATTTAAGCCCAACTGTTGCAACAATTCTCTACGACGCGGAGAACTGGAAGCTAAAACTAAATGCGCCATTTTGCTAAACAATAATAAACAACAGGCCAAGTTAAGATGCTTGTTATTAATGGTTGCCAATGACGAGCAATCGAAAAATGAATGCCCCCCATCGTTTGGGTTACCCACATAAATGCCAAGTGAGCAATAATCACTAAAATGGCAATCGTCCATAAATTAACGAAAGTTAAAATCCGACGTTCACGTATTAAAAAGCGGGTAACAAAGGTAACAATAACAAAACTTAAGGCATTTAAGCCCAAAGGTGCATCAAGCAAAAGGTCTGTAAAAATTCCCATGCCAAATGCAAACCACACTCCACACCATGTTGGTTGGCAAACGACCCAAAACAACATGATCATAAGCATGAACAATGGACGCCAGCCAGAAATATCGTAGGAAAGTGGGTAAACCATGAGCACAGAACCCACGATAACGGAGAGAATAATTCCCCATAGTGGATCTTTACGCTTCTCACGTTTCAGTTTAGCGATCGGCATAAGGTTGCTCCTTCGCTAATGAGTCAGAGAAAAGCACAACCACGTGATGTCCTGTTGCAAGCTGAGCAGCTGGAGTAATATCAATTTCAGCAAACTCACCTGAATTATGACGACGGATTTTAGCCACCGTACCTACTGCATAACCTGCAGGGAAATGCTCACCTAAGCCAGAACTCAATACTTTATCGCCAACCTGAATATTTGCACTAGTTGGAACATATTCCATTTTCAAGCGACCTAAATCACCAGTTCCCGAAACAATCGCACGCATACCTGTACGCTCTAAACGAACAGAGAGTGAATGCTCTTTGTCTGAAAGTAACATCACACGTGAACTATGAGGATATACATTGATGATTTGCCCCATAATCCCTTTATCATCTAGAACCGTTTGACCAACCTTAAGATGATCCATTGAACCGCGGTTAATAATGATAATGTGACGTAGCGGATCGGCATCTGTTCCAATCACTTCGGCAATTTCCATACGACCATCAATAATTAATGGCGTATCAAGTAAACCGCGTAATCGGGTATTTTCAGCAGATAATTCAGACAGTTTCTGCAAACGAACCTGAGCCTGTAACAACTCAGCCTGCATTGCAGTGTTTTCACGGCGCAGTTGTGTTTCAGATTTAGTTTGTTGATTCAGCCATTCTCTCGACAGTACCGGATAGCTTGCAAGCGCATAAATTGGATTATATGCAGCGTACAAGACATCCCTTGCTGGCTGAATTACATAAGGCATGCGCCAATCAAAGAACAGCACAACCAAGCATGTAATGACCGCAATAATGAACGAGCGGAAAGATGGCGGCTGTCTTGAAAAAATATTCGGTTGCACCGCCTAATCCTTAAACTTAACCGACGAAAAGCATGTCATGGTTCGGGTTGTCGAAGAATTCCAATACCTTACCACCACCACGGGTCACGCAAGTAAGAGGATCTTCAGCAACAACAACTGGTAAACCAGTTTCTTGCGCTAATAATTTGTCGAGGTTACGAAGTAACGCACCACCACCTGTCAACACAATACCGCGCTCAGCAATATCAGAAGAAAGTTCAGGAGGAGTTTGTTCAAGAGCAGATTTCACCGCACTTACAATGCTTTGTAATGGGTCAGAAATCGCTTGAGTAATTTCATCAGAAGTTACAGTAATCGCACGAGGTACACCTTCTGCAAGGTTACGGCCACGTACTTCAATTTCTAATGTCGTACCATCAGAAACAGCCATACCTACTTCTTTCTTAATAATTTCAGCTGTGGTTTCACCAATTACGCAACCGTGAGCTTTACGAACATAATTAATGATTTGCTCATCAAATACATCGCCACCAATACGTAAAGAATCGGCATAGACACAACCTTGCAATGAAATAATTGCAATTTCAGTTGTACCACCACCAACATCCACAACCATAGAACCACATGCTTGTTCAACTGGCATGCCAGCACCAATTGCTGCAGCCATTGGCTCTTCAATTAAGCGTACATCACGTGCACCAGCATTAAATACGGCTTCACGAATTGCGCGACGCTCGACCAAAGTTGATTTACATGGTACACATACAACTACACGAGGTGCAGGTGGGAACAAACGTTTTTCGTGAACTTTACCAATGAACTGATTCAACATGGTTTCAGTCACTTCAAAATCTGCAATTACACCGTCTTTCATTGGACGAATTGCAGAAATATTCGCAGGTGTACGGCCTAACATTTGCTTAGCATCTAGCCCTACAGCAGCAACAATTTTTTGTGAACCACTGTGACGAATTGCCACAACTGTTGGTTCATTTAATATAATGCCGCGGCCTGGTGCATAAATAAGTGTATTTGCTGTACCTAAATCAATGGCTAGATCCGGCGAAAACAAGCCAATTAGTCGTTTTAGAATCACGGTTCGTTCTCAGTTAAACTTTCATGTGGATGCAAGGTGGCAACTTTAAACTAAATGTGATGATTTGAACAAGTCAATCGCTTATTATAACGCACGATATTTTGAAAATTTTTAATACTGATTAGGTGATGTTATGTCTACATCGGATGCACAGCATTCAGCAGATTTAAATGCACAAACAGTTTCAGCAATCGCCAATCTTGCTCGATTGTCGCTCAATGATACGCAATCTGCTGAATATGCTCAAAGTCTAAATAAAATTTTAGGCATGATGGAAACCTTAAAAGGCATTGATACGGAAGGCGTAGAACCTTTAAAAAGTCCTTTTGACAATCCTCAACCTTTACGTGCTGATGTGGTAACTGAAAGCAATCATCGAGATGAATACCAAGCAGTTGCGCCTGCAACTCAAGATGGTTTGTATCTTGTTCCTCGCGTGATTGAATAACTTTTACTCAATTAACCCATCTTCCCTATTTTGAATGTAAAGAAATTTTACTCATGACTGATTTACATCGCTTATCAATTCGCGAACTTGCTGAAGGCTTAAGCCAAGCGAAGTTTTCGTCTCGCGAACTGACTGAACACTATTTAAAACGTATTGCTAAAATTGACCCACTGGTAAAAAGCTATGTGACGGTTACACCTGAGCAAGCACTTGCTGAAGCTGACGCAGCCGATGCAGCTTTAAAAGCGGGTAATGCAACTGCTTTAACGGGTATTCCACTTGCTCACAAAGATATCTTTTGTACCAAAGGCATTAAAACCACTGCTGGTTCAAAAATATTAGATAATTTTATTTCTCCTTACGATGCAACTGTTGTTGAAAAAACTAAAGCAGCTGGTCTTGTCACTTTAGGTAAAGTGAACATGGATGAGTTTGCGATGGGTTCAACTTCTGAAAGCTCATATGTAGGCGCAACAAGCAACCCTTGGGCACTTGACCATGTACCTGGTGGTTCATCAGGTGGCTCGGCTGCGGCTGTAGCGGCTGATTTAGCACCATTTGCTACAGGTACCGATACAGGTGGTTCAATTCGCCAACCTGCGTCTTTCTGCGGATTAACAGGCTTAAAACCAACTTATGGTCGTGTATCACGTTTCGGGATCATTGCTTATGCATCATCTTTAGACCAAGCAGGTCCAATGGCACGCTCTGCTGAAGACTGTGCTTACCTCATGAATGTAATTGCAGGCCATGATGCAAAAGACTCAACTTCGGTTAAAAAAGAAGTTGATGACTACGTTGCAAACTTAAATGGCACATCTGTAAAAGGTTTACGTATTGGTATTCCTAAACAGTACTTTAACGTTGCAGGTTTAGATGCCGACATAAAAGCACGTGTTGAAGAATCTTTGAAAAAGCTTGAAGAAATGGGTGCAACGCTTGTTGAGATTGACCTCAACATGACCGAAGCTTATGTACCAACGTATTACCTCATCGCGCCAGCGGAAGCATCTTCTAACTTGTCACGTTATGATGGCGTTCGTTACGGCTACCGCTGTGAAAACCCAGCAGACTTGATGGATCTTTATAAACGTTCTCGTTCAGAAGGCTTTGGTCCAGAAGTTCAACGTCGTATCCTTATTGGTACATACGCGCTTTCTGCAGGTTATTACGATGCTTATTATGTGAAAGCACAGAAAGTACGTCGTTTAATTCAACAAGACTTTTTAAAAGCCTTTGAAAATGTAGATGTGATTGCAGCTCCTTCTGCGCCAACAACTGCATATAAAATCGGTGCGAACTTAAGTCCAACTGAAATGTATTTAGGCGATATCTATACACTTGCAGTGAACTTAGCAGGCTTACCAG
The DNA here is from genome assembly GCF_000588255.1 of Acinetobacter sp. 1424608. Classification (NCBI taxonomy): domain Bacteria; kingdom Pseudomonadati; phylum Pseudomonadota; class Gammaproteobacteria; order Moraxellales; family Moraxellaceae; genus Acinetobacter; species Acinetobacter sp. 1424608. Next base: position 21,432 of record NZ_JFXL01000008.1, on the reverse strand, counting down.
CCATTAATGCTCCTGTTGGTTTTGATAAAGACAGCTTACCTGTAGGTTTACAATTAATTGGTAACTACTGGTCAGAATCACAACTGTTGTCAATTATTCATCAATATCAACAAAATACCGATTTCCATACTCAACGTGCGGCAATTGCTGAGGAGAATGCATAATGGCTGAAGCTCAAAAGTTGAAATTGATTGACGGTTGGGAAGTCGTTATTGGTATTGAGATTCACACTCAGCTTGCAACCAATTCTAAAATTTTCTCTGGTTCATCGACTGAATTTGGTCAAGACCCAAATACACAAGCGAGCCTGGTAGACTTAGCAATGCCGGGTGTACTTCCAGTTTTGAATGAAAAAGTGGTTGATCTTGCAATTCGTTTTGGTTTAGGTATTGATGCTTACATCGACCAAGCATCTGTGTTTGCACGTAAGAACTACTTCTACCCTGACTCACCAAAAGGCTATCAAATTAGCCAAATGGATAACCCGATTGTGGGCTTGGGTCACATCGACATTCAACTTGAAGATGGTACGACTAAACGTATTGGCGTAACTCGTGCTCACCTTGAAGAAGATGCGGGTAAGTCTGTACACGACCAATTTGAAGGTATGTCTGGCATTGACTTAAACCGTGCTGGTACGCCTTTGCTTGAAATCGTTTCTGAACCAGACATGCGTTCGGTTGAAGAAGCTGTTGCTTATATCAAAGCGATTCACACATTAGTACGTTGGTTAGGTATTTCTGACGGTAACATGGCAGAAGGTTCATTCCGTGCGGACTGTAACGTGTCTTTACGCCGTCCGGGCCAACCGTTTGGTACACGTTGCGAGCTTAAGAACCTCAACTCATTCCGTTTCATTGAGCAAGCGATCAATGTGGAAATTGAACGCCAAATGGAAATTTTGGAATGGGGTGGCGAGATTGATCAAGAAACTCGTTTGTTCGATCCAAACAAAATGGAAACGCGTTCTATGCGTTCTAAAGAAGAAGCGAATGACTACCGCTACTTCCCTGATCCAGACTTGTTACCAGTAATTATTCCAGATGAGCAAATTGAGGCCATCAAAGCAACTATGCCTGAGTTGCCAGCAGCACGCCGTGCACGCTTTATTGCAGACTTTGGCGTAACTGAATACGACGCACACGTACTTACGCTCTCACGCGAAATGGCGGACTTCTATGAAGCTGTTGTTGCTGCGGCTGGCGGGGCGAAGCAAGGTAAAATTGCTGCAAACTGGGTAATGGGTGAATTCTCTGGTGCTTTAAACAAAGCAGGCCTAGATTTGGCTGACTCACCTGTTTCTGCTGAACAGCTTGGCGGCATGATTGCACGTATTGTTGACAATACCATTAGCGGTAAGATTGCTAAACAAGTCTTTGGTTTTATGTGGGAATCGGAAGGTAAATCTGCCGATGACATTATTGCGGAAAAAGGCTTAAAGCAAGAAACCGATACTGGTGCAATTGAAGCAATCATTAAAGAAGTACTTGCAGCCAATGAAAAAATGGTTGAAGAGTACAAGTCTGGTAAAGAGAAAGCCTTTAATGGTCTTGTTGGTCAAGTCATGAAAGCATCTAAGGGTAAAGCCAACCCTGCGCAAGTCAATGAATTAATGAAAAAATTGATTGGTTAAATCAATCTAATTTAAAAAAACCCGCTTTAGAGCGGGTTTTTATCTATTTTGAAATGCAATGAATCCACAATAATTTTTAAGCTAAAACTATGCTGAACAAGTTACTCATGATAAATAAATTACTTATTACGACCTCTTTATTGTTAATAAACTCGACACTTTTTGCTCAAACGGTTCAAGTCCCAAAGAGTGAAGTAGCATCTATTTTTAAAGCTGCAAATTTCAAAAAAACAAAACATGGCTGGAAAGGTAACTGTGATACTGGTGAAATTATCATTTATAAAGATTTAAATGGCGATGGCTATAAAGATGCGGTTATTCAAGATAGTAGCACTATGTGTTATGGCAATACGGGTGTTGGCTATTATATAGTTTCACAGCAAAAAGATGGTCAATGGAAAAAACTATTTAGCGACTCTGGCATTCCCACCTTTTTGAAAACTAAAGGCAAAGATGGCTGGCCTGATATTGAAAATGGGGGAACAGGCTTCTGTTTTCCTATTTATCGATGGAATGGTAAGGAATACACCCTTAACCGTCGTGAATATGAAGGTAAAGCTTGTGAGTTATAAAAATCAGACCCCATAAATTTAAAAGCCTCGATTTATCGAGGCTTTTTTATATCCCTTATGAAGCACCCTTCGACTAAAGAATGTGCTTTTTGCTAAAAATCATACTTTCATTGTGCTAATTTAAATTAAAAATTGAAATCACTTATATTTTAAAAAGAGAGATAAATCATGTCTAAAAAGATTTTAATGTTAGTTGGTGACTATGCTGAAGACTATGAAACTATGGTTCCTTTCCAGTTCTTAACTGGTTTAGGTTATACCGTACATGCTGTTTGTCCGAATAAAAAGAACGGTGACCATATTGCGACTGCGATTCATGACTTTGAAGGTGAGCAAACTTATAGCGAAAAACGTGGTCACAACTTCGCGATTAACTATGATTTTGATGTCATTAATACCGAAGACTATGTAGGTCTAGTTATTCCGGGTGGCCGTGCGCCAGAGTATTTACGCATGAATGAACGTATTATCGAAATTGTACGTGAATTTGATAGAGTGAAAAAACCAATTGCAGCTGTATGCCACGGTGCTCAGTTACTCGCTGCGGCAGATGTATTAAAAGACCGCCTCTGCTCAGCTTATCCAGCATGTGCGGCCGAAGTAAAACTCGCAGGTGGTCAATATGCAGATATTGCTGTAACTGATGCTGTTACAGATGGACATTTGGTGACAGCACCAGCTTGGCCTGCTCATCCAGCTTGGTTAGCTCAATTTGTGAAAGTATTAGGCGCTACGATTACGATCTAAATAAATCACTTTATCCCGTATACAATAAAGCCTGCACTTAAATAGCAGGCTTTATTATCAAAATAGAAAACTAGATTTTTATCTTGTAATTCCCAGCTTATTCCAAATCTCTGGTGTTAAAAACGTTGTCACCAATTTGTTTAGGTCGATATAGCGTAATGTGCCTTGCAACTGTTGTTTAACGGCTGGGTCTTTAACAATATCTTCACCAGCACTCTGACCTAACTGTTGGAAAGCTTCTCCAACTGCCTTAACACCTTCTGCCTTAATCACAGCTTTAGTTTGGGTAGAACATTGCTCTACAATCACGCGTTGTAAAACCTGAGCCAGTTTTTGGTCTAACTGGTCTTTTTGCTCAGGTGTTACATTACTAAATGCTTTTAAATCGGGATGAGCTGCTAAAGCCGTAAATGTCCACTGAAGCACTGTAGTTTTATCTGAAGCTGTTGTCGCTTTAACAAGACAATCACTGAGCTGATCGACTGTTGGACCCGCCATTGCAATTTGTGTTGTGCCTAGTACAGCCGCCGCCACACATATTGAACGACTCAGATGTGAAAACTTATGGCGAGCAATAGCGTAAAGATGACGTGACATAGGTCTAGCTCCAATAAACAATCTGTTCTTTTTATCACAGAGTCACCAAAGTTACCTGTTATGACTCTGTAACCGCAAAGTAGTTATTTCACCACAGTCTCTATTCGATCAAGCTCCCACACCCCACCTGCTGCCAAGCCTTTACACATCCCTGTCCACATATCCTTAGTGTGTACAAAACTCTTGCCATCCCAGACCCATTCTTCACTTGCCCAGCAGTCCCCAATACCTCGTCCCTTTTGAGAACTGCTGATCATACCGCTATCGAAATCTGAAGCAGACTCGGTCACAAAAGTTGCTTTACCATTTAAAGACTCATCTAGCACCCAAGCTCCATACCCTTCGTTATAGGCGCCTCTCAAGCACAACGTAGTTGCCAGAACTTTTTGATTGGTTAATTTATATAGCTCGATTTCTTGTGGTTCAGCTCCATCACTATTACCGCCATAAACGCCTTCACAAAAGCCGTCTTCTTTCGGATTCGGTTTAGCTGCCATCAGACTACGGTATATTGCTTGGTACTGTTTATTTTTTGGCTGTAGAGTTAAGTAAGGTTTGGTTGCCGTCTTAATACGTTTTACAACTAGTTTTGGCTCAGGCATTAGCACTTGATTTTCATTGGCACTGCCCTTTTTCACTAAAGCACCAACGGTTCCAATACGCTTCTGAAAATCATCCATTTTTAATAACACAGCAGTAATTCCTTCATCAGAAATTTTCCATTGATGCTGCGCATTTTTAAATGTAATTTCAGTTTTCTGTTTAGACTGCTGTAGTAGAGCATTAGCTTGTAAGCTACTTAGTTTACCCATAATTGGCAGCTCAGTACCGTCTACAGTTACCGGTCCTAAGTCTTTGCCATTGATATAAAAATGGATATTTTTAAGCTGATTTGCAGGCATGCTTTGTTCATAGTCAGACAAAGCAAACTCAACTTGCACAGGTTGTTTTGGCCCTGCTTTACGAGTTATTAAAATTGAAGCTGGATTATCACCATTGTCTTCATTTTGATAGCCAGCAGCCTTACAAGTACCTGTATTACTACAATAGATTTCCCATTCTTGATGAGAAAATGAAATGCCTTTAATATCTTGAGCAAAACTATAAGAACTTATTGCTGCTAAACAGCAAATTGAAAGTATATTTTTCATTTTTCCATATCTCTATAAATCTGTTTTTATTATGAAATTAAAAACAGTTTTCTATTTTGAATTACCTTATAGTTTAAAAGAATATGTTAGATTTATATAAGATTTTAAATTGATTACTTTCTAAAAATGAAAAAATTAAATTTTTTATTATGCACGGCATTGGTAAGTCTCACTTCAACTGCTTATGCAGAAGTAAAAAGCTTTACTCCTCTTTTTCCAAAGTTTGATAGCTCTGCTGCAACCCGCAAAGCAGATAATCAGTTCTACGCTCTTGGCGAAGCAAATTTTTTAAACGGCGTTACAGTCCCTTTTTATGGCGTTACTGCACAAAACCCAATGGAGGATGGTTTACTTAAAAATTTTGAAAAATGCACACCTAAAAGCTGCCATTTTAATTTTAAACTCGATACTCAACATGCTAAGCAACTCAAGCTTCTTGCATTACCTGAAATAGGATTAGTACTGGTTCCACGTAACTGGCAAGATGTAGAAGCAAATGCAGGTGCGAATGGAACTGGTTTTGCTTTAGCAATGAGTCCAGATCAAAAACAAGCGATAGAGCTTTATGACTCTTCTTTTTGCGTTGGGTGTGGATTACCAAATGCAACGCTGTATTTTCCTGAACTGTTAAAAGAAAGTGTTGAAGATGATTTTGGCGGATTCAAAGACTCTAAAAAACTCATTAACATCGTTCATCCCTCTAAAAAAGTGGCTTTTTTTAGTTATCAAATTCCACAAGTGAACAATAAAACGCATGGTATTGCAAAATATTATGATGAGGACACGTTCAATTATAAAGAGATTCAAGTCACCTTAGATAAATCGCAGCAGTCTTTGGTTGGCCCTATTCTTAATTTTTATAATGCCACACATTAAATCAATAACCATAAAAAAAACCCGCTTTCGCGGGTTTTCATTTATTTATGCAATGTTGATTCAAAAGCTTTTAAACGCTTGTAAATCGAAAGTAATTCAATAATGGTTTTCCATGAACTAATTAAATATTGGAATGATTCACGAACCTTATCAAATACACCACCAATTTGGTTAATTAAGCCTAACGTCATCTTCCCACTCGCAATTGCAGGGAATAAGACAACTAGACTATATAAAATGTCTAATTGCTTATACCAAGTTGCTACCAAGTTAAAGTAAGCATAATGAAAATAAAGACGGAAATAGTTTGTACGGACTCGACTAAAAAGCTCTTTTAAAGTAGCCGGTTTTGCACGTTCAATATGATCTTCACCATAAACTAGTTCTTTACGATAAGCTGCTTCTACTTTTTGATTGTTAAATTGTAGACCTGGTAATTTAATACCAACCACCATGAGTAGAACTGTACCAAAAGCAGCCCATACAATTGCAGCCCATACCAAAGAGTGGTTTAACTCACCAACAATTGGTAAAACGGGAACGTGTTTAGAAAGTTGAAATAAAATAGGTAAAAACGCGATTAAAATCATCACAGCTTTTACCAGTTCAACACCTAGGTCCTCCATAATAGTCGCAAAACGCATCGTATCTTCTTGCACACGTTGCGAAGCACCTTCAATATGGCGAAGCTTTTCCCAATGTTCCGTGTAGTACTCATTCATTGCCGTACGCCAACGGAATACATAATGACTGGTGAAAAAAGCATTAATTACGGCCAAGGTCACAGCAACCATTGCAATATAAAGAAAAACTAGAGTTTCACTGTATAGTGCTGAGAGGTCTCCACCTCCATCAGAAAGCATTTTTTGAATTAAGTCCCAAAATGGTACATACCATGCATTAATGGCAACACTGACCTGAACACCAAACCAGATATTAAATAAAATAAATGCCGATCCCCAGATAGACCAACGCTGCCACGGATTATTAGAAACAATTTTCCAAAAACCAGCAAACAATGCTGTGGAGACTAAAAACCAGACATAAAACCATAAGAAAGTTGGAGACCAAAAACGGCTAACACCAACAGGTAATTGAGCCTGATGATAGCCTTGAGCAAAGCCGATAAAAGTTCCCCATGTGTTTCCACCTGTGTACCAGAGCACCATATTTAGTGCGATCCAAATAACCGCCGATATAAAAAAATACCGTGGTGACGGAAAAAAAGATTTGAACATTGAGCGTTGTTATCCCTATATTTCTTCAAATTTGCAATGAGGAGAATACTAAAACCTAAACCTTAAAATTGTGAAGGGCAAAGTTTAGAGAATTGTCAGTTTTTCCCGTTTCATTGAAGGATTTGATCGTTTTTTTGTAAATTCATCCTTGTTGCAATTTAATCCGTTTAAATTGCTTTGCATATGACTCCCTTAAGAGCCATATACAGCTTTTATATCATAGCAATATGAGTGTTTAAATCTCTTCTTTACGAACAATATAGCCTTCAAGCTGCATAGCCTGAATTAAAGGTTCCAGATCTGGAGCACTTTTTAACTCAACATCGACACTTACCGCACTTTCTTTTGCGCGACTTGTGGCAGCAAAGCGTTCATGGCGCAGTTCATAAATATTACCTCCCTGCTCAGCAATAATTGCTGTTAAACGTGCTAAAGCCCCCGGATTATCTGGTAATTCAACACGAATACGAACCATACGTCCCGTACGGGTTAAGTGACGCTGTAATACCGAAACCATTACACGTGTATCAATATTGCCCCCAGATAACCCCACGCCGACTTTATGACCTAAAAATAGATCTGGTCGAGACATAATTGCAGCGATACCTGTCGCCCCTGCTCCCTCGCACACTGTTTTTTCAATGTTAAGCAACAGCGCAATCGCTTCTTCAATCATGTCTTCAGTGACTACCACAATATCATCAACATATTCTTTAGCCACTTGGGTCGTAAGCTCACCCGGAGTTTTAACCGCAATACCTTCAGCTACGGTTGAACCTAATGAAACCGCAATTTGATAGTTACAAAGCAATTTCGCCATGCTTGGGTAAACAACCGACTGAACCCCGATTATCTTAATTTTAGGATTTATCGATTTTGCCGCAATCGCAATACCTGAAATGAGACCACCACCGCCAATAGGGACCACCAATATGTCCAAGTCAGGTACGGCACCTAGCATTTCAAGTGCAATGGTGCCTTGACCAGCAATAATTTCAGCATCGTCAAAAGGATGAATAATAGTTAATGATTCTTCTTGGGCAACACGGTGCATTTCAGCAGCAGCTTCTGAAAAGTCTTGTCCATGCAAAATAACCCGTGCACCGTATTCACGTACACGTTGTACCTTTACATTGGGTGTTGATTTAGGCATGACAATGGTTGCAGTTACACCCGTACGCTGAGCATGATAAGCAACGCCTTGTGCATGGTTACCGGCTGAAGCAGCGATTACACCATGTTGCTTTTCTTGCTCAGATAAACTTAAAAGCTTATTTAATGCGCCCCGTTCTTTAAAAGAAGCCGTAAATTGTAGATTTTCAAATTTCAGCCACATTTCTGCCCCTAAAGTTTTAGAAATGGTTTCTGAAAAAACAAAAGGCGTTTTAACCACTAAACCATCTAAACGCTCTGCAGCGGCATGTATATCTTCTAATGTTGGAAACTCATGTTTTAGCTGTTGCTGAATCATCTAATTAATCGGCCTCAATATGTTACAAATCAATTATTTTTTTGAAAATAGCATGAATTTCTCATATCTGTCATGAGTAGTTTTCAGCATAACTCCACTATACAAAAATTTTTGTCAGTACATACAAATCTTTTATTTTTCAATAAAAAAGCCCTTCTCGGGCTTTTATTTAATTTTCATATACTTGCTTTTAATTTATTTTGACTGAGCGCTTAATCCATCGGTAGAGAGATTCTGTTCAGCTATTTTTTCATCAATCGCAAACTGAATATCGGACAGTTTTGCATTTGCTGCCTCAACACCAGCTCGCATAGTAGCTTCACGGCCTTTCACATCAAAAATATGCGCTTTTTCTCTTAAATCCGGTTGAATCACGACATCTGCATATTGAAGTTCTTCAGCAGCTAAACGTCCTTGCATAATATTAATATTTTGGTTAAACAGCCCCCATACATTCGAGGTTTCCGTATAGATCGGTTGAGCCAGAATATCTACAGCAATAATGACATCTGCACCTAAGTCTCGTGCTACTTCAACAGGAACCGGGCTCACTAAACCGCCATCTACATATTCAGATTTACCAATTTTAGTAGGGACAAACATACTTGGTATTGAGGCTGAGGCTCTTACAGCTTGCCCAGTATTACCGTAGTTAAATACTGTTTTGTTACCATGCTTAAGCTCTGTTGCGACCACATACATTGGTATTTTCATTTTTTCGAGTGGTAAATTATTTACTTGCTGATTTACATAGTCTTCAACTTTTTTCCCGTCAAAAAAACCTTTTAAACCAATACTGATATCACGAACGTCACCCGCTTTCATTTTTAATGCGGTATCACGCAGTTCATCAGGTGTTTTTCCACTGGCATAAATTGCCCCAACAATACTACCTGCACTAGTTCCTACAATAAAATCAGGGCGAATACCATGTTGCTCTAAGACTTCAATAACACCAATATGTGCATAACCTCGAGCACCTCCACTACCTAACACCAATGCGACAACTGGTTTTTTATGCTGCTTCTTAAGCTGTGCAAAAGGCTGGTCGACAAAACGTGAATATGCCTCTGCCGTTTGTGGTTTTAAGGCAGATAAGTGTGAGGTGGTCTGGCACCCAGCCAACACCATAGAAAGTCCGAGAACCCACAATTTAAGCTGTTTCATGGCCCATCTTTGCACTATGACATTAATTTCCGAATTGCAATTTTAGTTGCTCGTTTTGTGAAAAGCTGTAGTGAATTTATTTAATTTGTCATGTTTAAATTTTATACTCAAGTGTTTTTATGCTCCATAAAAAAAGCCCCTTATTTCTAAGAGGCTTTTTTGAAAATTACCAAATATCTGAATCGACTTTTTTCTTCAACTCTGGATATTTATTAATTTTAAATTCTGGTTCTTTAATACCTTGTTTTAATTGCTCACGGTAGTCTTTCAATAAAGTACGAGCTACAGGTGTTAACAGTAAAATTGCGACTAAGTTAATAGTAGCCATGATACCCATAAACAAGTCAGCCATTGACCAAACTAATGGAACACTACCAATTGCACCGAAATACACCATCACCAATACAAAAATACGGAAGATGAACATAATTTTCGGGTTGTTATTAATGAACTGCACATTACTTTCCGCATAAGCATAGTTCCCTAATACAGCAGAATAACAGAACAAGAATAATAGAACTGCCAGGAAGTCAGAACCCCAGTGTCCAACTTGAGTCTCTAATGCGCGTTGAGTTAATTCAACACCAACAAAGCCTGCATCATGATAAACACCAGAAACCAAAATGATGATTGCTGTACTTGTACATACAATGAAGGTATCTACGAATACACCAAGCATTTGCACTAAGCCTTGGTTTACAGGATGTTTTACATCAGAAGCAGCGGCAGCATTCGGAGCAGAACCCATACCAGCTTCGTTTGAGAACAAACCACGCTTAATACCCTGCATCATTGCCATTGATATGGCAGCACCGAAGAAACCACCTGCCGCAGCATTGAAATGGAAAGCTTCAGTTACAATGAGTTTTAACACGTCAGGTAAAATTGCATAGTTGCTTAATGCAATATACAACGCAACAGATAGGTAAAGACCCGCTTTTAAAGGTACAAACATTTCTGCAAATTTAGCGATACGTTTAATACCACCAAAAATTGCCAATGCAACCATCACGACAAGTGCAAGACCAACCCAAGAAATTTCTAAATCAACACCACCTAAATGAGCAATAAGATTGGCTTTGTCCCAACCCCATGCATGTGAAGATGCATTTGCAATCGCATTGATTTGAACTGAGTTAAATACGAAACCATAGGTAAAGATTAATGCCAGTGCGAAAACTACACCAAAGGTTTTACTACGTAAACCTTGAGTAATATAGTAAGCCGGTCCACCACGGAACTGTTTGCTCTTGTTGTCTCTCACCTTAAATAGCTGAGCAAGTGTAGACTCAATGAAAGCCGAGCTCATACCAAGAACAGCGGTTACCCACATCCAGAACACTGCACCAGGACCACCAATTGCGATAGCGATTGCTACACCAGCAATGTTACCTACCCCAACACGGCTCGCAAGGCCTGTTACGAACGCCTGAAAAGGAGTAAGACCATGCTCGTCTTCGCCTTCAGTACGACTGCTTTTCATAACACGAATACTTTGCAAGAACATGCGAATTTGCACTGCTCCTGTTAAGACCGTATAAAAAATACCGACAGCCAGCAAGAAAATAACCAGAAAATCCCATAAAGGGTCATTAAAAAATTTTACCCACGACATCAGTGTGGCATTGAGTTGTTCATTCATACTCGGTCCGCTTACGTTCTTGCTAAAGTGCTATTAGCACAAGCCAAAATCTGCAATAAACAAAAAAGCCCCTAGCAATAGGGACTTTTTCAGTACATTTAAGAAAAAACTTTTAATGTCAATTGAATAGCAATTATCGTCACAAGTTTAAGCAACATGATGCCCAGCACTAAGCCTTTGAAGGTCGCATGAGAGAAAGCATCCTTCAAATAAAATGAATTCATCGCATTACTGAACATATTCCCATTTGGGTGAACAGTATGCATCGACTCGGCTACAAACTTGGAAACTAACAAATGACCACCGCTAAATCAGCTCGCTTAATGATTCCCATCAATTAATCGAGTTATAAAAACTGGATTTAAGCCAATAAGCATATTTACATATACTTTTGGGCGAATGTCTAAACTGGATTTAAATTTCAAAGACTGTAACAAGCCATCGCTATGACGCGACTATCTGCGCCCCTTTCTTTGTTATTCAAGAAGAGTGCGTTGAGATGTGTACCAAGCTGTTGTATTTTTTGTGGCTTAGTCGTTGCGTGAGTTAAGTTCATTTTCATGGTCGCAATGGTAATCGCCAATCCTTGTTTCATGAACTGCTTGTTGATGAGCGGTAAACTCATGTAAAGCTCCTTATACCTCGTGTATTTCTCCATTCCTGCACAAAATCCTTTTTGTAAAAGTATTTTGTTATGCAGCCACTACTTTTTCCTAACGTGAGTATGGAGAAATCATACCTGCGTAAAAAAGTCGGTATTATGCAGAAATTTAAAATTTTGTGTATGTTTTTCATTAAAAGATTATGCTCTTTAAGGTTATTTTTCATACAAAACCATTTGTTTTGTACTGTTTTTAAACATATTCTACCTTTTTTCTAATTGAATATTTTTTACTCAAACTTTATTTTCATTTTAATTTAATGACCAAACAAGTCACAATATTTTGTCTATTTAAATCTAAAATGACACTTTCAAACTCTCATTGATTAGACATCTGTCTAAAAGAATCGAGTCATCATACATATAAGGAAATCACTTTTCTAATATTTTTTGTTTATAAATGCATCAATTTTGGCGCACAAAATTAGACTTTTATAAACATTAAACATTGAGAATAAGATCAGGAGTCCTCATGAATCTGGAACAAATCCGCCTTGTTGACGAGGCCATTACCTCTCGACACTCTGTCCGTGCTTTTTTAAACACACCCATTGAGCCCGAAATCATTAAGGATATCTTAAAAGTCGCGAGCCGAGCACCTTCAGGAACCAATACTCAACCGTGGAAAGTCTATGTCGTGACAGGACAAAAACGTGATGAAATGGTAGAGCGTGTTTGTACAGCACAGATTGAGATTTCTAAAAATCCAGAACTTGCAGAACAATATAAAGAAACTTTTGCCTATTATCCTGAAAAATGGATTTCACCTTTTATTGACCGTCGCCGAGAAAATGGCTGGGGTCTTTATGGTCTCTTAGAGATTAAAAAGGGCGAAAAAGAAAAAATGGCTGCACAGCAGTTACGTAACTTCAAACTGTTTGATGCACCAGTCGGAATTTTCTTTACAGTCAATAAAGCAATGGGAATTGGTTCCAAAATGGATATCGCCATGATGATTCAAAATGTCATGGTCGCGGCCAAGGCTCGGGGATTAGACACCTGCCCTCAAGCCGCTTGGAACCATTTCCATCCGTTAGTGTTAGATATTTTAGGCGCAGCAGATGACGAAGAGTTGGTATGTGCAATTGCGCTAGGTCATGCCGACCCTACACACATTGTGAATACCTTTATTACGCCTAGAGAGCCTGTTGAGAATTTTGCAGTTTTTCTTGATTAAAGACTCAAGCAAACCACTCTCTTAAAATCAAGAGAGTGCTTGGCTTTTTGCTTGTCCCGTCGCTTTTAAAACAACAATAAAACCACTTAATGTAAATAGCACCATCATCACTCCCATATTGAGTGATGCGGACCAAATAAGGAAGTTAAGCAGTACACCACCCAATAAACCGCAAGCAAATTGCATACTGCCCATAATTGCACTAGCGGTTCCTGCACGAGCACCTTGCTTTGACATGGCTAGAGCCATGGCATTTGGTCCAGTTAAACCAATTCCTGAAATCGCTAAAAACAGTCCTAACATTACTAGCCATAAAGGTGCTGCAGAAATTAAACCAGCAATCAACACAATACTTGCACCTGTCACCTGTACCATTGAACCTGCTTTTAAACGCTTAGTAATTTCAACACGTGTAGTTAAGTGCTTATTTAAAGATGACATTAACATAATGCCAAAAGCATTCAGTCCAAATACATAAGCAAACTCTTGTTGATTTAGCCCATATTGATCCATAAAAACGGCGGGAGCTGAGCTGATATAACAAAATAGCGCTGCACCTGTTAAACATCCTGCAAACATAGGTAAACGGAAGCTCGCATCTTTGAAAATAGCACCATATAAGGTAGCCACTTGATATAGAGATAATTTGAGCCTCTTATCAGTTGCCAAAGTTTCTTTAAAAAAGAAATGTACACATAGCCAACAAATTGCGCCCACAATTGAAAGCGCAATAAAAATCGCTTGCCATGGAAACCAGATTAAAATCCAGGCCCCAATCATAGGTGCCAAAATAGGCGCTAAACCCATTACAATCATCATGCTAGAAAAAGCTTGTGCCGAACCTTGTACATCTAACCGATCGCGTATAGCAGCACGAGCCATAACCACACCTACACAACCACCTAAAGCTTGTAAAATACGGGCAGCTATTAGACTCCATTCATTTGTAGCGAGCACGCAAAACAAGCTTGCGACTGCATAAAGCGCAAGCCCAAAATAAAGAGGCTTTTTTCGACCGATACGGTCGCTTAAAGGTCCATATACCAGTTGTCCAATAGCTAAACCAAAAAAATAAGCTGGCAATGTGTTTGCTACCATTTGCGTACTCACCCCAAAATCATGGGCCATTTGAGGCAACGCAGGTAAGTACATATCAATGGATAATGGCCCTAAAGCCGTGAGTAAAGCGAGCAACATAATCCAGCCAATAGAATATTGACGCTGGGCTGTTTGTTCAGACATAACGATATTTCATTTTTCAATCATTTGCATACAGACAAGCTTACACTGTCTATCGTATGATTTGTGCAACATTGGTGTAGAAATACGCAAATCCTTTATCACTCAGGTTGATCAGCAAGGACTTCATTTGAAATCTTGGTTTAAACGCCTAAAAAGAGCGACTTATAACACATCATTTATGTATAACGTGCGGATGCTGATTGCCTTTTCAGGAACTGCGTTCGTGCCTTATTTTCTAGGCCATCAATTAGCAACAATTCCCCTCACTTTAGGGGTGGTCGCAGCTGGTTTAAGTGATATTGATGATCGCTTTTCAGTGCGAATCATGAATTTGATTTACACCTATATTGGTTTCTTCATTACTGCCGCTTCCGTGCAATTACTTTTCCCTTATCCAATGCTTTTTGCACTAGGGTTGATTGCCTCTTGTATTGGTTGGATTCTACTCGGGTCACTAGGCCGCCGTTACGCGACAATCTCTTATGGATGTCTGGTTGTTTCGGTTTATACCATGTTGGGGGTTCATTTATTTGACCAATGGTATATTCAGCCAGCGCTTTTAGTTGCGGGAGCAGCATGGTACGGACTTATTGCAACCATTAGCTTTTTATTATTTCCTGTTCGCCAACTTCAAGACAAACTAGCAGCCTCTTATGGTTCGTTAGGTGACTTCCTATTTGCCAAATCCAATTTATTTGATGTTGATATGACTCCTGCCAGTTATCAGCAAAGCATGATTGATCTTTCATTAGAAAATGGCAAATTGATTACTATTTTTAATGATCTTAAAACCGCCCTTTTAACCCGCTTAAAAGGTGACCGAGGACAAAAAGACACTCGCCGTAGCCTACATTATTATTTTGTCGCACAAGATATTCATGAACGTGCAGACTCTGCTCATATCGACTATCAAAAGTTAGCAAAGATTTTTCAGCACAGTGATATTTTATTCAGATTTCAGCGTATTTTGGCGGTTCAGGGTAAAGCCTGCCAAGAGTTGAATGAATGTATTTTACAACGCAAACCATATATCCATAACAAACGTTTTAAACAGAGTTTTGAGAACTTACGCTTATCTTTAGAAAAATTAAGAAAAGATCAACAGTATGACTTGTTATGGGTAAATGCTCTTTTTGCCTTATACCGAAATTTAAAATCTATTGACTCACAATTACTCAACTTAGAAACGGAACAGCATATTCAGTCAGACAAAGTAAAGCAGGCTGAAAACCAACTCAAAGATGATGATTTAAAAGGTTGGAATGATATTGTTGTACGAATAAAACAAAATCTAACCCCTGAATCTGTACTGTTTCGTCATGCCATTCGAGTTTCGATTGTTCTTTTTATTGGATATGTATTTATTCAAACCACCCGAATCGAATATGGCTACTGGATTATGTTGACAGCATTATTTGTTAGCCAACCTAACTTTAACGCGACCAAACGTCGCTTACGTTTACGTATAGTTGGGACATTAGTCGGAATTATTGTCGGACTAAGCGTGGTATTCCTCGTACCTTCCGTAGAAGGACAATTAGTCATGCTGGTCTTAAGCGGCGTACTATTTTTCGAGTTACGCAGTAAGCAATATGCTCAAGCAACCGCTTTCATCACAATTTTGGCATTAATTAACTTTAACTTAGATGGCTCGGCAGTCGCTGCGGCTATTCCTAGATTTGTAGATACCCTAATTGGATGTGCTTTAGCGTGGTTTGGTGTCACCTTTATTTGGCCTGACTGGAAATTCCGTCGCCTACCGCGCAGCATTCGACGCTCTTTACAAGCACAATGTAATTATTTAGCGGAAGTGGTAAAGCAATACCATGAAGGTCATAACCATGCGCTCAATTATCGTATTGTTCGCCGCGCTGCTCATAATACCGATGCTGAAGTCGCCTCGCTTATTTCAACTTTAGCGACAGAGCCTGACTTTGACCCTACTCGCAAGTCAGATATATTTGAATTTTTATGCCTTAATCATACATTTTTAAGTTATATCGCGGCACTTGGAGCACATAGAGAAAAGATTCAGGATCAAGCGGTTCTTAACGTTTTAGATCAAGCATTAGACGATATACAAGGTGCGCTGTTAAGAGATGAAATGCCTGATTTGACAGCACAAAATATGCTTAAGACTATACGTCAGCGTTTAAGCCAAAATGATGAAGATGACCAGAAATCACTCATTATTTTACAGCAGTTATCATTGATGCTAAGTGTTTTGAATCGATTTAGTATGTTGAAACAACGCCTAAGTCATGATCTAGATAATGATGCCAACGAACTTGCATCATTATAAATTTGAGTCGGAATTTAGTATGAAATTGGCATAATATCCTTTCCTGAGTTATGCCAATTAATGCTAAACTTAAAACAGTTTACAATTTGTTATTTGCACTATGACCGCGAAAACTTTATATGCTTATACGCTTCAGCCAGTTCCTTACGAGGTTACAGAAGCTGAACAACGTAATGCACAACTTCTTATCTGGCGCAGCACCAATAAAATCAGCACAAAAATCTGGGCAATTATGGGCGTAATTTTAGCCCTTGCGATTTTAGGTCTTATTTTTATTAAGAACTATTCTACAGTGATTTGCTGGGTAGCCATTGTTGGTGTAGTACTTTATTACCTTGGCCGCACATATGGTTTGGAATGGTACGTTAAGCGTAAGATGAATGAGTTTCCTGTACAGGAAATCAAAGGTATTCGCTTAGGTGTACAACCTCACGGTATCGTAATG
This sequence comes from Acinetobacter sp. 1424608, assembly GCF_000588255.1. Lineage (NCBI taxonomy): Bacteria > Pseudomonadati > Pseudomonadota > Gammaproteobacteria > Moraxellales > Moraxellaceae > Acinetobacter > Acinetobacter sp. 1424608. Next base: position 4,511 of record NZ_JFXL01000008.1, on the reverse strand, counting down.
CGCCAACAAATGGGATTACAAGAAGGCGTTGGGACCATTGGATGGAAAAACATCTATGAATGGTACAACACCCCTGACTTTATTTTAGTTAACTTTAAAGTAAAAGATCCTAAGGGCCAAGAACAGCAAGGTGCGTATATCTTGCCTAAACGCATGGACTCTAAAAACTTTTCTTTCAATACAATTCGTAAGCATTTGAAAGAAACTGTAGGTGAACCGAAAACTTTATAATTTCACCCCATTAAAAAGCCTCCGTTATAGGAGGTTTTTTATTAAGCTAAAAATAAATGATAATGAAAATTAATATTATCTACAAAATCCATATTATCTACGCAATCTTCGGCTATACTTCGTTACAAGATCTCCATCATATTTACATTTTCGACCATGTTTAAAAAGTTTTTATTTCAAATTCATTGGTTTCTGGGTATTAGTGCTGGCCTCATCTTATCTATTATGGGTGTTACAGGCGCAATTTATTCTTATGATCAACAAATTTTAAAATGGGTAAATACAGATAGTTATGTTGTTCAAGCAGAAAGCACTCCTAAGCTTACCCCTGCTCAACTTTACCAACATTTCGCAACAACCCAGCCAGAAATTAAAATTAATAGCATTACGATTGCCAAAGACCCTACCGCCTCCTCTGTTGTCAATATTGAAAAAGAAGGCGAACGACGTGGCTACAATATGATGGTCAACCCTTATACAGCACAGGTATTGCCTGATGTTAAAGGTCGCGAGTTACTTTTATTAATACAACAAATTCACCGAAACTTAACTGCTGGTGAATTCGGTAAACAAATTACCGGCGCTTGTGCACTAATGCTCATCTATTTTGTTTTGAGCGGATTGTATTTACGTTGGCCAAAAAAGCACTCTGCACGTCAATGGCTTGCTGTTAAACCCAAACTTAAAGGTCGAAATTTTATTTGGGATTTACACGCTGTCGTAGGTACCTGGGTTATTGTTTTTTATCTTCTTTTTGCATGTACAGGTCTATATTGGTCATATGACTGGTGGCGTAGCGGTATGTTCAAAGTATTAGGTGTAGAACAACCTAAAATGCAAGGACATGGCGGAGCTGGACGCAATAAAGACAAATCTTCTGAAACTAAATTAGATAGCACTCAGCTGATTACTGCCCTCAACCAAACCTGGAACGGTTTTAATAATCAAGTTGGACGTGACTATTCAACTTTAACAGTAAACTTACCGAAAAAAGACGATGGAAAAGTTGAATTAAGTTTTGTAGATGCAACGCCACAACACGAGCGTGCACGTAACCAAGCTGTCTATAACTATAAAACTGCCAATATTGAAAAGATGGAGCTTTATGAAGATAAAAAGCTTAATCAAAAAATCATGAGCAGCATGTTACCTGTACATCGTGGCAGCTTTTTTGGACCAGTCTATCAATTTGTAGCAATGCTTGCGTCTTTAGCCATGCCATTATTCTTTGTTACCGGTTGGATGCTTTATCTAAAACGCCGTAAACAGAAAAAATTGACACAGGCAGCTCGTCAGTCTTTAGCTGGTCACTACATTGATGAAAATGCGAAACCTTGGTTAATTACTTATGCCACCCAAACAGGAGTTGCAGAGCAACTTGCGTGGAGTACCGCAACCAGCTTGCAAGAAGCACATCAGCCTGTTCAGGTTAAATCTATACAGCAGTTAACTGAAGCGGATTTACAGGAACATGAACAAATTCTTTTTGTGATCAGTACTTATGGTACTGGAGAGGCACCAGACTTAGCTTCTAATTTTGCAAAAAAGCTATTAAAAACAAAATTAGAGCTTCAGCATCTCAGATATGCCGTATTAGCCTTAGGTTCAAAAGAATACCCAGATACATATTGTAGTTTTGGTCACACTGTAGATGGATGGCTTAAAAACAATGGTGCAAAAGCTTACTTCGATACTATCGAGGTAGATAATGCAAATCCAACAGATATTCAAAACTGGAATCAAGCTCTTGTAAAAGCAACTAAACTAGAGCTGCATGCCGTTAATCTTGAAAAAGTGTTTGATAATTGGACATTACAACAACGTGACTTGCTCAACCCAAATAGTCTAGGGCAACCAGCTTACAATATTGAACTTACAGCAAATCATGAAGCTATATGGCAAGCTGGAGACATTGCTGAAATACAACCGGGTAATAGCCCTGAACGTATTAATGAGTTTTTACAACACCATCATATTCTTAGAAATGCAGTGGTAGACTCGCTACAAATCTCCATTGAAAAAGCGCTTTGGAATAAAAATTTAACGGGTGAGATTGAACCGTTTGCTAATCTGGACCACTTATTAGAACAACTCCCTACTCTACCAACACGAGAATATTCAATTGCTAGTATCCCTTCTCAGCAAGTGCTTCGTTTGGTTGTTCGCCAGCAAACCGATGAATCTGGCCATTTAGGATTAGGATCTGGCTGGCTGACTCAATACACAGAAATTAATCAGAGTATTGCATTACGTATTCGCACCAATGAGTCTTTTCACTTGATCGATGATAATCGTCCAATTATCTGTATTGGTAATGGAACGGGAATCGCGGGTTTAATGAGTTTACTTCATACGCGAACTCGTCATAACTATACTGAAAACTGGCTAATTTTCGGTGAACGCCAACGCGCTCATGATTTCTTCTATGCATCAACCATTGAAGCTTGGCAAACAATGGGAATGTTAAAACGACTTGATTTGGCATTCTCACGGGATCAAGAGCAACGTGTGTATGTTCAAGATATCATTCGACAAAATGCAGTTGAATTTGCCAACTGGATTGAACGTGGCGCAGTTCTTTATGTTTGCGGAAGTATTGAAGGAATGGCTAGCGGAGTAGATCAAGCACTGACTGATATTTTAGGTGAAGAACAAGTTGATGAGCTAAGACAACAAGGTCGTTATCGCCGTGATGTTTATTAAACATCAATAAATAATAAAGCCGAGTAATAGCCGAAAAGCTTTACTCGGCTTTTTATTGCAATCAGCATTGAATTTGGAATGATTTTGCATACACTGTCTGCAATTTAAATTGCAACTCTAAACACAATGCAAGTCAGTAAGTGGATTCGGATTTTCTTGGCCATCATTGGTTCAATTTTATTTTTAGACGGCTTATTTCTAGCTTTCCTAAATAAAATTCATGTAGGCACAATTGTTCCTTTAATCTTAGGGGCATTTTTCTGCCTCTATGCACTATTTTATTATCATCTGGAACGTTTTTTCTTTTATCACTATCGCCTGCATTCAGTTTGGCGTTTCGGATGGTTATGTTTCTGGATCTGGTTGATTGGCTTAGGCTATTTTTTTAGTTTTATTAAAGATAATAAAGATACAGGCCAAAATATTCCAGCGGTGAAAGCAATCATTGTTTTAGGTAGTGGGGTCGAAAATGGACAGCCTTCTGCCATTCTTGCAAAACGCCTTGATACAGCAGCCCCTGTTGCCCTTTCACAACCTCGAGCGAAAGTTGTTTTAACAGGTGGTTTAGACTTTTCAGAGAAAGAACCCGAAGCATTAGTTATGTCTCGTTACCTTGAACAGCACTTTCACATAGCCAAAGAAAGAATGATTCTTGAGGACAAAAGTACAAGTACTGAACTTAACCTTAAAAACAGTAAACCATTACTTGAGCAAGCTCATATTAGTATTGATCAACCTATTGCAATTGTTACAAGTGACTTTCATACCCCAAGAGCTGCAGCTATTGCAAAGAAACAAGGCTATACCCATATTTATACAGTTGCTGCCGAAACTCCTTTAGTCAGTCGCTATAACGCTTGGCTGCGTGAATACTTTGCGTACGCGAGTGGCTGGATTCTAAACGAGTATTAATGTTAGTTCAGAAAGCTGCTATTGCTTTACGGTATGGCAGCTTTCATTAAACGAGAGAGTAATCACAATTTAAAGTAATAAATCTGAACTTAAAAAATTAAGAAAGAGAAAGAGAAAGAGAAAGAGAAAGAGAAAGAGAAAGAGAAAGAGAAGTTTTGACCAACAATAGCAAAGATAAAATAGATAGGAAATATAAATAGCAGAAATGCAAAAAACACTAAATAAATTAGTGCATATAATTTTTTAAATTTGAAAAATTATGGTGGGCGCTGACGGGATCGAACCGCCGACATTCTGCTTGTAAGGCAGACGCTCTACCAACTGAGCTAAGCGCCCTGATTGAAAAAGACAACAACCGAAGTCTTTATACATTACATCCTCTAGATCAGGGAATCAAGAGAATGGCGCAGCGGACGGGGCTCGAACCCGCGACCCCCGGCGTGACAGGCCGGTATTCTAACCAACTGAACTACCGCTGCACTTGCAATACTTTAAAAATAAAGTATGGTCACAAATTATGGTGGGCGCTGACGGGATCGAACCGCCGACATTCTGCTTGTAAGGCAGACGCTCTACCAACTGAGCTAAGCGCCCTGCAAAAGCGTTTTATAAAAGTGGCGCAGCGGACGGGGCTCGAACCCGCGACCCCCGGCGTGACAGGCCGG
>NZ_JFXL01000007.1:0-156759 GCF_000588255.1 Acinetobacter sp. 1424608 | reverse complement strand
GAAAATATCCGAACGATCTTTAGCTATCCAGCCGAAATACGTCATGCAATTTATACAACAAATGCGATTGAGTCGTTGAATAGCGTAATACGCCATTCAACGAAGAAAAGGAAAATCTTTTCATCTGATGACTCAGTAAAGAAGGTCATTTACTTAGCAACATCAAATGCTGCGAAGAAATGGACGATGCCAATTCAAAATTGGCGTTTAGCAATGAATTGGTTTACGATTCAGTTCGATGATCGATTAAAAGATCATTTATAAAAAATGGAACTTACACAAAATAATTTACAGGCTCATCCAACGGCTCACGCTGAATTACTTGCAATTCGTGCAGCTAGCCAAGTTCTAGGAACTGCAAATTTAGAAGGTTGTTCTGTGTTTGCAAGTGGGCATCCATGTCCTATGTGTATGGCTGCAATGCGTTTAGCAGGTATAAAAACAGTTCATTATGCTTATTCTAATGAAGATGGCGCACCGTTTGGTTTATCTACAGCTGAAATATATGCTGATCTTGCAAAACCATTTGCTGAGCAGACTATGAAAATTGAATATGTACCTGTTCGATTTGAAGGCCGTACCGGAGTTTGATTATCGGATCGAATGTTATGTACCAGCAGCCAAACGGGTATTTGGATATTTCTGTTTACCTATTCTCTATCAAGATGAGTTGGTAGGCCGAATTGACTGTAAAGCGCATCGGAGTGTGAAAGAGTTAGAAGTAATTAGCTTACATTTAGAAAAAACAGTGAAAGATAAAGAGCATTTCTTTTTCGAGCTAGAGCAAGAACTCAAACGTTTTGCAGCATTTAATCAGTGTTTAGCTGTTAATGATAAAGTAAGTAAGCTTATTCGTATCAAGAATTAAATAAACACTATTTTTGGTTTAAAAATAAAACACCAAAAGAATTGAGGCTTTTGGTGTTTTTACTTGTTAGGTTAAAGACATACGATATTGAATAATGCCGGGCTTTTGTGCAATCCAGTCGTAGAGTTTTTGTGCTTTTTGATTGTTTTCTTGAGTATGCCAATATAAACGTTCACAGTTATGTTCGGTGGCTTGCTTCTGAACATACTCAATAAGTTGTTTACCAATGTGTCGTCCACGAACTTCAGGTGATACATACAGATCTTCTAAATAACAGTAGTTATTTTCTGCCCAAGTAGACCTATGAAACATATAAGTGACAAAACCTAAGATACCTTGTTTATTTTTGGCAACAGCACAATAAATGGGTTCTTTTTCATCGAAAAAACGCTCCCAAGTCATTTTTGTGATAGGGAGGGGTAAATTGACCTGATAGAAATTTTGATAGGCAACCCAATATTCTAACCATTGAGTATAGTCTTGTTGTTGAACTGGCGAGACTTTGATTATTTCATTTTGAATCATAATTACACTTCATTCTGACTGATTGATGAAATTATATGTTGGATATAAATAGTTTATAGAAACATTAAAGTATTAAAAACTAACACAATAAATCTAATGAGAAAAGAAATTGCTTATTTTTATGACTTTTTAAAATAAAAAATTTTTATTAATCTTATTTTAAGCTGACTTAATTATTATAAAAACATCAAAGCTCGTCTAAGTACACCTTTTAGCCACATTCTCCAGATGTGGCTCTTTTTATTTAAGTTTAAAAATTTAGAAAATGAAATAAATATAATTAACTTATTTATTTTTAATTAGCTAGAGAGATTTTTAATCTTCTTCCATAGCATTACTATAAAACTTAACACCAAGTTTAATACGATCTCGGCCATTACTCATACGCCAGCGATTTGTATCACGTAAAGAATAGACACAACCACAATATTCTTGCTGATAGAATTCTTCACGCTTACTAATTTCAATCATACGACTAGAGCCACCATTTTTTCGCCAGTTGTAGTCCCAGTACTGGATTTCTGAATAGTGTGAAGCAGCGCGAATCCCGCAATCGTTGATTTGTGCCATATTTTTCCATCTTGAAATGCCTAAAGAACTACTGATTAAGCTAAAACCATGTTCATAAGCATATAAAGCAGTACGTTCAAAGCGCATATCAAAACACATGGTACATCGAATACCACGTTCAGGTTCATTTTCCATTCCTTTAGCACGAGCAAACCAATTGTCTGTGTCATAATCTGCATCAATAAACGGAATATTATGTTTCTCTGCAAATCGAATATTTTCCTCTTTACGAATGAGATATTCTTTCACTGGATGGATATTAGGATTATAAAAGAATATAGAAAAGTCTATATTGGACTCAATTAATGCTTCCATGACTTCTCCAGAACAGGGAACACAACATGAATGAAGTAATAATTTATTATGTCCTAAAGGAAGTTCAAGTTTTTGTCTCTGAGTAGTCATAAGGAAAAAATCAAGATATATTTCTATATATTCTAAGTTTTTTAAATAAATATAGGAGTGAATTTTTTTCAATTCAAGATGAAAAATATTTAATTATTGATTTTAATATAGTTCTTAAAAAATAATTTAAATTATTTTTTATTTTATATAATAATATAAATATTATGTTTATGTAATTTTATAAGTATTAAGTTTGATTTTAAAATATTTGATCTAATTGAAAATGATAATTATTTTATATTCTGTTAACTATTTGTCTTTTATATATTTATTTTTTATAATTTGATAGCCAATTAGTGTGATAAACGTCACAAATAAGTATTATTTTTTAATTTTAAATATTTTTTTAGATTTATATTTTTATTAAATTTATACTAAAACAGTTATTCTATTTTTTTAATTTGAGTATGTGATATTTTAAGATATGGACGATTGGCAATGTAAGTATTGTAATGGTTACATTATGGTTAATCATTCAAATATAGAGGTAGGGGAAAAAGTTTACTTTTTGGTATATAAATTTGATGCAAAAAATGAAAGAAAAAAGCTATATAAAAAAGGAACAGTGATTGCACGCTGTGATAATATTTTACATATCGAATCGAGAAAAAAGACATATAAAATAGAAGAAGCTAAAGTCTATCCACTCGGCGCACCTATGCCATTTGTTTACAATATGTTTTGGGTTTGTGGCTGTGAAAATAGACCATAGCATTTTGTTTTATATGGCCTGACCCGAAGTATTAATTTAAAAGGTTTGATTGTTTTTTGTTCGTTTTTGGATATATATTCTTAATTCATTCTAGTAGTTTAAAATTTAGATAAATATTCTAAATGCTTGAACTGTTAAAATTAAATTGTCTTATTTGACAAAGTTTAAGCATCCTTTTATAAAACCTCAACTAAAGTTGTGATTAATAGAAATGACTGAAACGAATCAAAGCCGTTTGTTGACTGTAGGTGAAGTTGCAAAACGCAGTGGTGTTGCAGTTTCAACGCTTCATTTTTACGAGTCTAAAGGTTTAATTAAAAGTATAAGAACCAATGGTAATCAACGTCGTTTTACTTTAGTGGTGTTGCGTTACATTGCGATCATTAAAATTGCCCAAAAAGTTGGGATTCCATTAGATGAAATTAAACAAGCTTTAAGTAAGTATCCGATGGGGTCTAAATTAACTGCACAGCAATGGAAAGAGTTATCTCTTGATTGGCGGAAAAGTTTGGATGATCGTATTCAAAAACTTACGCGACTTAGAGATGAAATGGATTGGTGTATAGGTTGTGGGTGCTTGTCATTAGAACAATGTCCACTAAGAAATCCAAATGATGTATTGGGACAAGAAGGCGTTGGGGCACGTATTTTAGAAAGATCATAGTGCACAAATTTGTTAATTGATTCTATTGCTAATAATGTACCGCTTGGAATAATTAATTATTTTATAAGTTACTCTCTATGAAGGTTTTTTATTGTAAACAGTTTATATAAAACATGAATTTTTTTGATATCTTTAGTTTTTTTAGTAAGAAGTAAAATTTATGAAAAAAACTATCTTTCTTGGATTAGCGCTTGTTTCGTTAACGGCTTTTTTCGCAGGACAGCGAAAAGAATTAACTCCACCAAAAATTGGTTCACCAAATCCGGCAAGTCAATATTGTGTTGAACAAGGCGGAAAATTAGAAATTAGAAATGAAACAAATGGTCAGGTTGGATATTGTCATCTGCCAAATGGTCAAGTGGTCGAAGAGTGGAAATTATTCCGTGATAACCAAGCTAACTGCGTAGCAGAAGAAGCTCAAAAATTAGTGGGGTTATCTGGCTTAACTGATGACCAAATTAAGCAAAAAACGAAGTCAGAAATTGTACGTAAAGTAGCTCCTGGTCAGCCAATGACGATGGATTACCGTTCAAACCGAGTAACTGTTACCATTGATCCAGCAACTAAAAAAATTACCAACGCGAACTGCGGTTAATTTTTTAACTAAAAATTGATAGAAGACTGAATAAGAAAGCCTGTCAAAAGATGGGCTTTTATTCTTTTAGTTTAAGAAGAATGGAAGAGAGGATATTGCTTTTCGCTATGCTTATGAAGCTGATATAGCAGTTTTTATCTATTACAAAAAAAAGCCCCTAGCGGACTAGAGGCAGAAAAACTTCAGATGCAGGTAACAGGTGAATTATGCATCTGAGTTAAGTAGGTTGTATCAAACCATGTAAAGCACTTTACCAGTAAAAATGAGTAAAAATATGGAAGTGCGACTAATGGCTAATATGTGCTGTTTGTTATTTATACAAATTGATGTACTAAATTAATTTAAGAATTTTTCAAAACGTCTACGACAAAATTAAAAGCTTCAAAATCTGTGATTGTGTAGCAATTAGTTTAGAGAGAAGATTCAACCGTTGTCTTTTTATGCGACTACCCAATAGTTATTCGTGATTTGTACTTGGCTTAATGATAATTTTAGAGCTATCCGAAAGGACACAATAATGACGAACATACGAATAATAATGAATCGAAGGTAGGACTACGTGTTTATTAGTGTATTTGATCTTTTTAAAATTGGCATCGGCCCATCTAGCTCCCATACAGTTGGACCAATGCGTGCGGCATACAGTTTTGTGGATGATTTATTGAAGCAAAACGATTTACAGGTAACGGTTAGAGTTCAGGTAAAGTTATACGGTTCGCTGTCGGCAACCGGTGTCGGTCATGCGACAGATAAGGCTGTTCTGTTAGGTTTAATGGGTTTTGACCCTGAACATATCGATACCCAAGTAAGTACAAGCTTGATTGAAGATGTTCTTGAAAATAAAACAATCCAGCTTAATCGGCAAAAGAGTATTTCTTTTGACTATAAGCATGATGTGCTTTTTTTAGATGAATCTTTGCCTTATCACCCCAATGCAATGGAGTTAAGTGCGTATAACGAGGCTCAAGAAATTTTATATGCAGAAACTTACTATTCGGTTGGTGGTGGCTTTATTGTTAGCCAAAGACAATTAGCACACACCCAAACTGAAACTAACAATGTTAAGGTTCCATATCCATTTCACAGTGCGGCTGAACTTTTAAACTTATGTAAGACTCATCAGTTATCAGTAAGTGAGTTAATGCTTGAAAATGAAAAAAGCTGGCGTAGTGAGGCTGAGATTCGCAGCAAGATTATGGAAATCTGGAAAGTGATGCAGCAGTGCATTCACAACGGATTAATTAATGAAGGCATATTACCGGGCGGATTAAATGTAAAACGTCGGGCTAAAAAAATTCACGATAAGTTATTAAATAAGAAAAACTCAAACCTGATTGTGACGACCTTTCATGCCATGGAATGGGTTAATTTATTTGCCTTAGCGGTAAATGAAGAAAATGCCGCTGGCGGCCGAGTAGTGACGGCACCTACAAATGGGGCCGCAGGGATTATTCCGGCAGTTTTATATTACTACGTGACTTTCTCTAAAGATTTTTCCGAAGACAAAGTAGTTCGCTTTTTTCTAAGTGCGGCAGCCGTCGGCATTTTATGTAAACTCAATGCTTCTATTTCCGGTGCAGAAGTAGGGTGTCAGGGCGAAGTCGGCTCGGCGTGTGCGATGGCTTCGGCAGGTTTGGCCGAAATTTTAGGTGCCTCTCCTGAGCAAGTGGAACATGCGGCTGAAATTGGGCTTGAACATAACTTGGGTTTAACGTGTGACCCGATTGGTGGTTTGGTTCAGGTGCCTTGCATTGAACGAAATGCAATTGCAGCTGTAAAAGCCATTAATGCAGCCCAAATGGCACTTCATGATGATGATGAACACTTTGTCACGCTAGATAAAGTGATTCAAACCATGAAAGAAACAGGCAAAGATATGTCTGAGAAATATAAAGAGACTTCAAAAGGTGGCCTCGCTGTTAACGCCATTGAGTGCTAAAAAAAGAGATGGGGACGAGGTGACCCCATCTCTTTTTAAACATTAAGCCTCGCGAGCAACTAAAGTTAAAATGTCGTAAGTTGCGACAAGTTCACCGCGTTGGTTTTTGACTTTAATATCCCATACCACAACGCCATGCGCAGGCTGAGACGGGTCTTTTTGTGGTTTAGGTGTTTTTTGTTTACAGGTGAGTTCAACCTGAATCGAGTCACCAATTTTAACCGGTTCAACAAAGCGTAAGTTGTCCATACCATAATTGGCAATCACAGGGCCTTGTGCTGCGTCTACAAATAGCCCTGCCGCAGCAGACACGATAAAGTAACCGTGTGCAACGCGCTCACCAAAGAAAGACTCGGCTGCTGCGATTTTGTCAGTATGCGCATAGAAGTAGTCACCACTTAAACAAGCAAAATTGACAATATCTGCTTCGGTGACTGTACGGCGCGCCGTTAATAAACGTTCACCAATCACTAACTCATCAAAAGACTTTTTGAATGGATGTACGCGATCTTCGTTAACTTTCGAGCCAGCAGTCCATGAGTGGGTAATTTGTGTCAGACTGTTTGGAGAGCCTTGAATTGCAGTGCGCTGCATATAATGTTTAACGGCACGAATACCACCTAACTCTTCACCGCCACCTGCACGACCAGGGCCGCCATGTACTAAATGTGGAAGTGGTGAACCATGTCCTGTACTTTCTTTTGCTGACTCTGCATCGAGTACATGCACACGCCCATGCCAAGGCGCGATTTTTTGAATAAGCTGTTCAATATTTTCATCGTTATTTTTAACGACAGAAGCCACTAGGCTACCTTCACCACGTGAAACAAGGTCAGCGAGTTCTTCAATGTTTTGATATGGCATGAGTGTACATACCGGACCGAAAGCTTCCGTGGTATGAACATTCTTCGCTTGTAAAGGTTGTTCGCACACCAATAAAGTTGGAGCGAAAAAAGCGCCTTTTTCAGGATGGTCTGCATTAAATTTAAAGCTATTGTTGCCACCAAAAACAATTTTTGCATCTTTGCTGAGTTCGGCAACCTTTTCTGCAACGTCTTGTTTTTGTTTTATGCTCGCTAAAGCTCCCATGGTGGTTTCTTCTTTTTGAGGATCACCCACCACAACTTTAGCAAGTTTGGCAGTTAGCTTCTCTTGCACAGTCGCTAATAAATTTTCAGGAACGAAAGCACGACGAATTGCAGTACATTTTTGGCCTGCTTTGGTGGTCATTTCACGGAAGACTTCACGCACAAATAAATCGACAGTTTCTTCATTTGCCTCAGGGCTTAAAATTGCGCTGTTTACCGAGTCGGCTTCCATACTAAATGGAATCGAATATTTATTGAGGTGAGGGTGGTTACGTAGTTTTTGACCTGTGTAAGCAGAACCTGTAAAGGTGACACAGTCTTGTGGGCCTAGGTGCTCTAACAGGTCATAGGTCTGACCGCAAATAAGTTGTAGTGCGCCTTTTGGTAAGACATGTGTTTCCTCAATGGCTTTTACAACTGCTTGAGTTAATTGGGCACCATCGGTTGCTGGTTTCACTATACATGGCACGCCTGCTAGTAGAGCCGGTGCAATCTTTTCAAGCATTCCCCAAATTGGGAAGTTAAAAGCATTAATGTGAACGGCAACACCTGCTTTAGGGCTTAAAATGTGTTTAGCGCCGAAAGTGCCATTTTTAGATAATTGAATCCAGCTATCTTCAGTAATAATTTTTTCATCATTGAGTTCACGGCGAACCAGACTTGAATAAGCAAATAATGTCTGGATCCCGCCTTCAATATCAATCCACGCATCTTTACGAGTTGCGCCTGTCGCATAAGCAAGTTTGTAGAAGTCTTCCTTACGTTCAAGTAAATGTTGGGCAATTTGTTTTAACGCATTGGCACGTTGGTGAAACGTCCAGTTAGCCAGTTCTGAACCATTCTGTTTGGCATACTGAACAACACGTTTCATATCTATGCCATGACTACTTACGGCATAAATCGATTCACCTGTAATGGCATGATAAACGGTACGTAATTCTTCGTCAGACGAATGCCATGTTCCATAGACATAAGAAGCAAGATGAGGCAGCTGCTGTTCAGACTGCTGAAAATCTGTGTCAGTTGAGGTTCCTTCTAGGTGTGCTTGTTCAAGCATGACCAAACTCCTTTTTTATTTGATACATCAATTATAAAAATTTCAAAAATATGATTCATAATTTCAGATTAATTTGTATAAAAGTCAACTTTATTTTGATTTTTAAAAGTAAAAAAGTTTTTACATTTAACTTAATTTTATTAATTTCAATAGCTTGAATTGTTTTATTGTTGTGAATTTAATTTGATACTAAAAAATTAGTTGACTTTGCTTTTTGTGTATCGAAAAATAGATTTAAGGGTGATACCTACAGGGAATGAAAGAATGGAAAACATTTACCAGAAATTTGAACAAAATATTGCCAATGAAATTACGATCGAGGCTAAGGATCAAATGCCTGATGCCTACCGCAAAACATTGATTCGTCAAATCGGGCAACATGGCCATTCTGAAATTGTAGGTATGTTGCCTGAAGGAAACTGGATTACGCGTGCGCCGACTTTAAAACGTAAAGCGGTTTTGCTCGCGAAAGTACAAGATGAAGCGGGTCATGGTTTATATCTGTATAGCGCGGCAGAAACCTTAGGTGCTGACCGTGATGACATGATGGAAAAGTTGATTAATGGGAAAATGAAATACTCATCAATCTTTAACTATCCAACTTTGACTTGGGCAGATGTCGCTGCAATTGGTTGGCTTGTCGATGGGGCAGCCATTGTGAACCAAGTTGCGCTTTGCCGTACTTCATATGGGCCATATGCACGTGCGATGGTACGTATTTGTAAAGAAGAAAGTTTCCACCAACGTCAAGGTTTTGAAGCCATGATGGCTTTGGCAAACGGTACACCAGAACAAAAACAAATGGCACAAGATGCAGTGAACCGTTTCTGGTGGCCAGCACTGATGATGTTTGGTCCAAGTGATGAGCATTCTCCAAACAGTGCACAAAGCATGGCGTGGAAAATCAAACGTTTTAGTAATGACGAATTACGTCAAAAGTTTGTCGATAACACCGTACCACAAGTGTTGCAACTTGGCTTGGAAGTACCAGACCCAGATTTAAAGTTCAATGAAAAAACAGGCCACTATGAATTTGGCGAGATTGACTGGCACGAATTTAATGAAGTGATTGCTGGACGTGGACCATGTAATCACGAGCGTATCGAAGCACGCCGTAAAGCATGGGAAAACGGCAAATGGGTTCGTGATGCAGCAGTAGTCTATGCGAAAAAACAGCAGCTTGAAGCGAACAAAGTGGCTTAACAAGATTTATGGAAAAATTTGAGGAAATCAAAATGGAAGATAAGAACAACTGGTCGCTCTACGAAGTATTTGTACGTAGTAAACAAGGCTTAAGCCACCGTCATGTAGGCAGCTTAAGAGCACCTGATGATGAAATTGCACTACAGCATGCTCGTGATGTTTACACGCGCCGTAATGAAGGAATTAGCATTTGGGTGGTTCGTTCAGAACTGATTAAGTCATCACAGCCAGATGAAAAAGCTGAATTTTTCGATCCTTCTTTAGACAAGGTTTATCGTCACCCGACTTTTTACCATATCCCAGATGGCATTGAGCACATGTAAGGGGAATGGCAAATGAATCATTCAGTTTTATCTAAATTCTTATTACATATTGGCGACAGTCAACTGGTTTTATCTCAGCGTTTGGCTGAATGGTGCGGGCATGCACCTGAGCTAGAAATTGATATTGCCTTAGCAAATATCGGCTTGGACTTGTTAGGTCAAGCAAGAAACTTTCTGACTTTGGCTGGTCAATATGATGAAGCTAAACGTGATGAAGACCAACTTGCGTATTTCCGTACAGAACGTGAGTTTTTAAACCTATTGTTGTGTGAACAACCCAATGGCGATTTTGCTCAAACGATTGTGCGCCAGTGGTTGATGGACCATTACCATCTTCATTTATTTACGGCTTTAGCGCAAAGCTCACTTCCTGAATTAAGTGCGCTTGCTGTGAAATCTTTAAAAGAAGTGAAGTATCACATCCGTTTTTCAACAAGCTGGATGGAACGTTTAAGTTTAAGCACAGATGAAGCACATCAACGTGTGCAAGACGGATTAAATAATCTATGGCGCTTTACCGCTGAATTATTTGAACTGAGTGCAGACGAGAAAGCATTAGTTGCAGAAGGCGTGATTCCAGATTTTTCAAATGAAAAAGAGCAATGGAACCAAACCATTGCAGATGAGCTTAAGCGTTTTGAATTAAATGTTGCTGTTAATGGCTCTTATCGCCGCGGTGCAAAACAAGGGTTGCATACTGAGCATTTAGGTTATTTGTTGGCTGAAATGCAAAGTATTCAAAGAACTTATCCGGGAATGACCTGGTAAGACAAGGAGGTGAGCCATGCAAATGATTCGTCATTGCATCGACCAATGTTGGGATGTTCTACAAACGGTAAGTGACCCTGAAATTCCAGTTTTATCAGTTGTCGATTTAGGCATGATTCGCGGTGTAGAGATTAACGATCAACAAGAAATTATTGTTCGTCTAACTCCGACATATAGCGGATGCCCAGCAACAGATATGCTCAAAGCACAAATTGTGGAGGCATTTACCGCAGAAGCTTTGACACCGGTCAAAGTCATGGTCGATTTATCAGAAGCATGGACCACGGACTGGATGTCTGAAGCAGGGAAAAAGAAACTGCAAGTTTATGGCATTGCACCACCTGAAGGGTTGGCGCATCAGTGCGGAACTCACGTTCATTTAAATGATGGTGTCGAGTGCCCACGTTGTAAAAGCCGACATACCCGACTGTTAACAGAGTTTAGTTCCACCGCCTGTAAAGCACTTTATAAATGTCAGGACTGTCTTGAGCCTTTTGATTACTTCAAATGTATTTAAGTCTTTAGATAAGGAAATCAGCCATGAGCCAATTTGTACCATTAAAAGTAAAAAGTATTACGCCTCAAACCGATCAGGCAATTTGTATTGCATTTGACGTTGTACCTGAACAACAAGAACAATTTCAATTTCAACCGGGGCAACATCTAACCATTCGCCATTTAACCGAAGCGGGTGAAATCCGTCGTTGTTATTCAATTTGTAGCTATGCGGGCAAAGAAGACATCAGTATTGCGGTTAAAAAAATTGATCAGGGTCAATTTTCAAACTGGGCAAATGACCATTTAAAAGTGGGCGATGTGCTTGAAGTCATGCCACCACAAGGTGTGTTTTTTCAAAAAGCAGCCAAGATGGGCGGACAAAACTATTTAGGCGTTGCTGCGGGCAGTGGTATCACGCCAATTCTATCAATTATTAAACAAGTTTTATTTGAACAACCTGAAGCTAACTTTACCTTGCTCTATGGCAATCGCTCATGGAAACAAACCATGTTTGCCGAGCAAATTATGGATTTGAAAGATCAGTTTAAAGAACGCTTTCAACTCATCAATATTTTTTCTCGTGAGTTCAACGATAGCGAGCTAATGAACGGTCGTATTGATGCAGAAAAGCTTAAGCAACTTTTTGATTATGAAGTGCTTGAAACAAACTTTGACCATGTGTTTGCCTGCGGCCCAGACGAAATGATGAATGCTGTAGAAAACACGTTGCCGAACTTTGGTATTGCCAAAGAGCGCATTCACACCGAACGTTTCCATACAGGACAAGCGCGTAAACGTAGTGTTGAAGCGGATGCAAATCGTAAAGAAGAAAAAGTAAACATCATTTTAGATGGTCGTGAACTGATTGTTTCTGTGGCTCAGGAAGATGAAAGTATTCTTGATGCGGCTCTGCGTGCGGGTGCCGACTTACCGTATGCATGTAAAGGTGGGGTGTGTGCGACCTGTCGCTGTAAGGTGCTTTCAGGCGAAGTTGATATGTTCCTTAACTATAGTCTTGAAGAAGATGAAGTGGAAAAAGGCTATGTGCTGAGCTGTCAGACCTTACCAAAAGGCTCAAATGTTCGCTTGAGTTTTGATGAATAGAGGCTGTCATGCAAGAGTTGATCCAAGCCAGTACAGCTGCTGACGGTGTTTTGTTATTAACCCTAAACCGTCCGGAAAAAAGAAATGCCTTAAACAATGCAACATTGCAGTGTTTGTGCGAGTTGCTTGAAGAAGCTGAACATAATGCTCAAGTCAAAGCAGTGGTTTTAACGGGTAATGCTCAATGTTTTGCGGCTGGAGCAGATCTTAGTGAGCTAGCTGCAATGGACGCGGTGTCTTTGCAACTCGATATTCGCCCGAAGCTTTGGCAAAAAATTGATGCGTTTAGTAAGCCACTGATTACAGCAGTGAATGGCTATGCCTTAGGCGCTGGGTTCGAGTTGGTTTTGCATTCAGACATGGTGATTTGTGGTGAAAATGCCCGTTTTGCATTACCTGAAATTACCTTGGGTATGTTGCCGGGTGCAGGCGGAACACAGCGTTTAGCACGCTTGGTTGGACAACAGCTCACCATGCGCTGGGCCATGACAGGTGAGATGATTTCGGCAAAACAGGCAGAGCAACATGGCATTTGCAGTCAAGTGGTGCCGACTGAATTAACCGTTGAATATGCGGTTCAACTGGCAGCCAAGATTGCCAAACAAGCGCCTTTAGCGATTCGCGTGATTAAACAATCAATTAAAAGTATTCATGAAACAACCTTAAGTCAGGGACTCAAGTTTGAACGTCAAAACTTTGTCTGGTTGGCGGCTACAAAAGATCGAAACGAAGGGATTAATGCTTTCTTTGAGAAAAGAAAGCCAGTGTTTAGAGGTGAGTGATGGACTATCAAAATATTATTGCTGAAGAAAAAAATGGTGTTGGCTACCTAACTTTTAACCGCCCAAAAGCACTGAATAGCTTTAACGTTGATATGCACCGTGAAGTGGCTGAGGTTTTAAACCAGTGGACCAAAAATCCGGATGTCCGTTGTGTGGTGATTAGTGGCGAAGGCCGTGGCTTCTGTGCTGGGCAAGATTTAGGTGACCGTGTAGTTGACCCAAATGCTGAAGCTCCAGATTTAGGATATTCCATTGAAACTTACTATAACCCGCTCATTAAAACGATTGTAAATATGCCAAAGCCTGTGATTTGCGCGGTAAATGGTGTGGCAGCAGGTGCAGGGGCAAATATTGCACTGGCATGTGATTTGGTGATTGCAGCTAAATCGGCAAACTTTGTACAAGCATTTTGCCGTTTAGGTTTAGTTCCAGACTCTGCGGGTACATGGTTTTTACCACGTGCTGTAGGCCATGCACGTGCGATGGGATTGGCTTTGTTAGGTGACAAGCTACCGGCAGAAACCGCAAAAGAATGGGGCATGATTTGGGATGTGGTTGAAGATGCTGAACTTAAAACAAAAGTCACTGAACTCGCTGAACGTTTAGCGAAACAACCTACTTTTGGTTTATCTCTCATTAAAAAAGCGATTCATCAATCAAGCAATAACACCTTTGATGAGCAAATGCTTTTAGAGCGTGATTTACAACGTATTGCGGGTCGTTCAGAAGATTATCGTGAAGGGGTACAAGCCTTTATGAATAAACGTGAACCAAATTTTAAAGGGCGCTAAGCATGACAGATTTAGACTTATCTCGTGCCCGAATTGCTGTCATTGGTTCTGGCACAATGGGCATCGGCATTGCCCAGTTAGCCATCGTTAATGGGCACTCGACTGTTTTATATGATCTGGACGCTCAAAAAGCGCAACAAGCCGCTCAAGGCTTAGGGCAGACGTTTAAAAAGCTGGTTGAAAAGAACAAGCTCACAGAGCAGCAAGCTGATGAAGCTTTAGCGCGTTTAACGGTGGTCAATCAGGTTGAAGAACTGCGTGATGCTGACTTGGTCATTGAAGCGGTCGTCGAGAAAAAAGAAGTTAAACGGTCTTTATTTAAGCAACTCGCTGAAATTTGTAGTGCGCAAACCATTTTTGCAAGTAACACATCTTCAATTTCAGTGACTGCAATTGCGGCGGGCATTGCTCACCCTGAGCGCGTAGTGGGTTTACACTTTTTTAACCCTGCACCAGTCATGAAACTGGTTGAAATTGTACAAGGCTTAAAAACCCCCAACAGCTTATGTTTGGCTTTAAAAAACTTGATGTTGGGCTGGAAAAAAATTCCAGTACTCACCAAGTCGACTCCCGGATTTATTGTTAACCGAATTGCACGGCCGTTTTATGCAGAAGGCTTTAGAGCACTGCAAGAACAAGTCACCAGCTACGACCGACTAGACTATGCTTTAAAGCAATGTGGTGGTTTTGCGATGGGGCCTTGTGAACTCACCGACCTCATTGGGCAAGATGTTAACTTTTCGGTGACCCAAAGCGTTTACCAAGAGTTTTTTTACGAACCACGCTACCGTCCAAGCCTCATTCAAAAAGAATTGGTCGATGCAGGAGCTTGGGGCCGTAAGTCAAAACAAGGCTTTTACAGCTATAACGAAAAAAATCAGTACGAGACATTTCAGCCTCAAGCTGTGGTTGCCAAACCAGTCGATGCCCATATTCAGCTAAAAGGGACTTGGTCTCAGCTACCTGCTTTTTTAACGCGTTTAGGTTTAAAAAGCGGATCTGCGAGTGACGACAATATTCTTCAAATTGATGATATCGACTTACGCTTAAGCCAAGGTGATTCAGCCAATATTCATTACTTAAGCCGTAAAGTGGTTTTAATGGATTGGCACCATGATTTTGAGCACGCGGAAGCTTTAGTACTCAGTCATAACGAGCTTTGTGAAGCCAATGATCTGGCTAAAGTTGAAGCTTATTTTGCACAGTTTGGTATCAGCGTGATGTGGATTAAAGACCATCCGGCACTGTTAACCTTACGCACCATCGCTTTACTCATTAATGAAGCCTGTGAAGCAAGTTTACATGGTGTTGCGAGTCTGGAAGATATTGATAATGCCATGAAATATGGAGTGAATTATCCTAAAGGCCCTTACCAGTGGTTGACACAAATGGGTGGTGCTTATGTGCTCCAAACTTTAAATAACTTATATGCACTGTATGGAGAGGAAAAATATCGCGCGAGTATCTACCTCAAGCAATATGTAGCAAAAACTCAAAACATTGCTACTCAATATTCACGTGATATGACCGAATTTGCATAATCAGGAGTCAACATGGAAGACGTTTTAATTTGCGATTTTATTCGTACCCCAATTGGACGATATGCAGGTGCCCTAAGTGCTGTACGTGCAGATGATTTAGCTGCATTGCCCATCAAATATTTAAAAGATAAACACCCGAATCTACCGTGGAATACGGTAGACGAAGTGTTTTTGGGATGTGCCAACCAAGCAGGTGAAGACAACCGTAACGTTGCACGTATGGCAACACTCTTGGCAGGCTTACCTGATACAGTACCAGCCATGACCGTCAATCGTTTATGTGCTTCGGGTTTAGATACGGTAGGACTTGCAGCACGCTCAATTAAAGCAGGTGAAGCGCAGTTTGTGTTGGCAGGTGGTGTTGAGTCAATGAGCCGTGCGCCATTTGTACAAGCTAAACCGACCGAAGCCTTTAGCCGTACACCTGAAATTTATGACACCACGATTGGCTGGCGCTTTGTAAATAAGCAACTTAAAGCGCAATACGGTACCGACAGCATGCCTGAAACTGCCGAAAATGTAGCTGAAAAATATCAAATTAGTCGTGAAGACCAAGATGCGTTTGCATTGCGTAGCCAACAAAAAACGGCTGCTGCACAGCAAAACGGTTTCTTTAACGATGAGATTTTGCCTGTCGAGATTACAGACCGTAAGAAAAACGTGGTTGTGGTGAACCGTGATGAACATCCGCGTGAAACGACACTTGAAGCACTCGCAAAACTAAAAGCACCATTTAAAAAAGAAGGCGGTTCGGTGACTGCCGGAAATGCCTCTGGTGTAAATGACGGTGCCGCGTGTGTGTTAATTACCAACCGTGAATTTGCAGATACACATGGTTTAAAACCTTTAGCACGTGTAATTGGCATTGCAAGTGCAGGGGTTGAACCCAAATATATGGGTATAGGTCCTGTTCCGGCTGTGCAGAAAATTTTAAAGCAAACAGGTTTAACGCTAGATCAGATGGATGTGATTGAGCTGAATGAAGCATTCGCAGCCCAATCTTTAGCTTGTATGCGTGAGCTTGGTCTAAAAGATGACGATGAACGCGTGAACCCAAATGGCGGTGCGATTGCACTCGGACATCCGCTCGGTATGAGTGGTACACGTTTAGTGATTACGGCAACACGTGAGCTTAAAAAACGCGGCGGACGCTATGCACTTTGCACGATGTGTGTGGGTGTTGGACAAGGCGTTGCACTGATTTTGGAAAACTTAAATTAATTCAGACGGTTTTTAAAAATACATAATGAGGAGATAGGCGATGGACAGCCTCACAACGGATAATGTTGAACAATTAACACTTGCAGAGCTTAGAGAGCTGCAAACGAAACGGTTAAAGCAAACCCTGACTTTTGTATATGAAAATAGTCCGGTCTATAAGAAAAAGTTCGATGAAGCAGGTGTGCATCCTGATGACTTCGTGACTTTAGACGATTTGGCAAAGTTTCCATTTACCACTAAACAAGATTTAAGAGACAACTATCCGTTTGGAATGTTTGCCGTACCGCAAGAGCAAATTGTGCGTTTACATGCATCATCGGGCACAACGGGTAAACCGACTGTGGTGGGTTATACCCAAAAAGATATTAATACTTGGTCGGACATTGTTGCGCGTTGCTTACGCATGGCAGGTTTAACCGCGAAAGATATGGTTCAGGTGGCTTATGGCTATGGACTCTTTACAGGTGGTTTAGGCGCACATTATGGTGCCGAGCGCTTAGGTGCAACGGTTATTCCAATGTCTGGCGGCCAAACTGAAAAGCAAGTTCAGCTTATTCAAGACTTTAAACCTACCGCAATTATGGTTACGCCATCGTATTGCGTGAGTATTATTGAAAAGCTGGAGCAACAATTTGGTACTGCACGTAATACGTCTTTAAAAGTCGGTATTTTTGGTGCCGAGCCGTGGACTAACGAACTGCGCCGTGAAATTGAAGAACGTCTTAATATTAAAGCACTCGATATTTATGGTTTGTCTGAGGTAATGGGTCCGGGTGTTGCCATGCAGTGCTTAGGTGAGGGCGAAGGGCTAACCATTTGGGAAGATCATTTCTACCCAGAAATTATTAACCCTGAAACAGGTGAAGTCTGTAAAGATGGCGAACTTGGCGAGCTCGTCTTTACGACTATTACCAAAGAAGGCTTACCGATTATTCGTTACCGTACCCGCGATTTGACCCGCTTACTACCGGGTGAAAATCTGGCAATGCGCAAAATGGATAAAATTGTGGGCCGTAGCGATGACATGCTAATTATTCGCGGCGTAAACGTTTTCCCGACTCAAATTGAAGAGCAAATTTTGCAAGTTCCGCATTTAGTTCCAAATTATGAAATTTTGGTGACTAAAAAAGGCCATATGGATACTTTGCATATTCGTACAGAGATGTGTCATAACTGTACTATACAGGCCAATCAACTTGCTCAGGAGTTGATGAAACGTATTAAAACCATGATTGGGATTAGCGTTACTGTAGAAGTTGTGACAGAAGCGACCTTACCTCGTTCGGAAGGTAAGGCAAAGCGGGTAATCGATATGCGTCAGATTGCTTAACATCAAGATCATTCAGGGTATAGAATCTATACCCTGAAACTAAACGCCAAGACATGAGTATGAGTGCAAAAATACAGCAAATAATTGATTCTGTTGTAAAGAATGAAACCTTAAGTGGAACTTCGCTTATTTCGACAATTTTTGGAGATTCAGTACTTCATCGGGGTGGAAACATTAGTCTTGCAAGCCTGATTCAGTTATTAGAGCTATTTGGTTTTAATGACCGTGCTGTAAGAACCTCTGTTTTTCGTTTAGTTAAAAATGATTGGTTATGTTCAGACAAAATCGGCAGAACCAGCTTTTATCGAATTACAGATTCGAGCCGTTCGACTTATTTGCAAGCCGAGCAACGCATTTACAACGACCAGATGAAAGAGTGGGACCATTATTGGGATCTTATTCTGATGTCTAGCCTCGATACTGAAAATAAAGCGTTGTTAAAGAAAGAACTCGAATGGTTAGGATTTGCCAATATTTCGACAAACCTAATGGCTTATCCGGGTTGTAACCGTATTGAACTGCAACGCTTGTTGGTTGACTTAAATATGAGTGAGCAAGTGGTGGTGTTCAAAGCCGAAACCTTGCAGCTCTTTAATAATTCGGTCGATACCATTGGACGTATGCTTAGAACCAACTGGCCTATCGATGAATTACGTCAAAGATATCTACAGTTTCTCGATATTTTTAGAGAAATTGGCGTGTTGCTGATGCAGGAAAATGAACAACTCGAACCAGTTCAGGCCTTTCAAATTCGAACTTTGCTGATTCATTATTATCGACGGATTTTATTGAAAGACCCAGCACTACCGCTTGAGTTGTTGCCAACTGACTGGCCCGCGATTAGTGCACGAACGTTATCAATGAATATTTATAAAAAAGTATTTGAACCTGCCGATGAATACTTCTTGTCTGTTGCCGCAACAGCAGAAGGACCAATGCCAAGTGCCACAGCACATTATTGGCGCCGTTTCGGAGGTTTGGTGGCGACAAATGAGAGGTTAAATCATGCCTTGTTATAGTATTGACGGTGTTATTCCCGTCGTTAGCCCAGAAGCTTTTGTACACCCAACTGCTGTTTTAATTGGTGATGTGATTATTGAAGGGGGCGTATATGTGGGACCATTTGCGTCATTGCGTGCCGATTTTGGCCGTATCCATATTAAGCAAAATGCCAATATACAAGATAGCTGCACCGTACATGGTTTTCCGCAAAGCGTGACTCTAGTTGAGGAAATGGGGCACATTGGGCATGGGACAACTTTGCATGGCTGCCGCATTGGAAAAAATGTTTTGGTCGGCATGAACAGCGTAATTTTGGACTATGCCGAAATTGGTGAAAACACCATTATTGGTGCAAATAGCTTGGTCAAAACCAAAGATATTATTCCGGCAAATGTATTGGCAATGGGCAGTCCTGCCAAGGTTGCACGTGATTTGTCAGAACAAGAAAAAAAATGGAAAACCAGAGGTACGCAAGAATACATTGAACTTGCACAGCGCTGCTTAAACACAATGCAAGAGGTTCAGCCTTTAAGCTCAGAGTTGGATGACCGCCTGACCTATAAGGACTTTAGTGCTTCAAACTATCAGATTAAACAAGATAGCGTTTAATGGCTTTTAATCAGTCGATTTCAATATAGATAGATTTATAACACTTAAGGAATACTCGCACGAGTAGGGAGACGTTTGTGCAAAAAATGGAAACCAACGCGGTTGATCAATTCGCAGAGCTATTGGGTGTACAAGTGCTGCATCGCAGTTTTGATGAAGCGCGTTGCAAGCTTAATGTGAAAGACGAACACATGAATGCATTGGGTGGCGTGCATGGCGGTGTCATATTTTCTTTAGCCGATATTGCTTTTGCGATGGCTTGTAATGCAGGGGATGCGCCATATACAGGCTTACAGGCGGATATTCGCTATATGAGCGGTGCGAAAGATCGGGTGTTATTTGCAACGGCTACCAAGGTCGGAAGTAGTAAAAAATTTGCCCATTATGAAGTGGTGATAACAGACGGTTTGAATAATAGAGTCGCTTTGTTTACATCTACGTGTTACAGACTTGCGCCGTGAATGGCTTGCATACAGTTAGTAAACAAACTAGAGTGTAGAAAAACTACTTCTTTATTTTTTCATGTTATCTCGTCGAAAACTTCCATCCTTAAATGCTTTGCGTGCTTTTGAAACAGCGGGCAGGAAGTTAAGTTTTCGCGCTGCTGCTGAAGAATTAGGTGTTACGCAAGGTGCTATTGCCCAACAAGTTCGTGCATTAGAAGATCATTTAAACGTTACTTTATTTCAACGGCTTCCACGAGGACTCTCTTTGACTCCTGAAGGAGCAAAATATCTGGTCAATATCACTCGTGCTTTTGATATTCTTACTGATTCGACAGAATTACTTTTAGATCAGCCTGATAGCGTTACTATAAGTGTCACACCAACTGTTGCTGCCAAACTTTTAATTCCTCGGTTAGGCGATTTACATACTCTATTACCTGACATTAACCTACATACATTAGCTACTGAAGCAGTATCTGACTTTGATCGGGATCAGGTTGATATTGCTATCAGGCTAACCACAAAATCATTTCCAGAGAATTTAGAAACACAATTATTGTTTCGTCAGGAACTCGTAGCTGTCGCAAGTCCTTATTTTGTCAAAGATTTAACGTTGCCATTAAAACGTGAACAGTTATTATCAATGCCACTTCTGCACGATGCACACGATCAATGGCCAAAATTTCTAAATACATTCGCCAAGTTGTCAGGGCCTATATTTAATCAAACCACTCTGGCGTTGGACGCTGCTGTGTCAGGGCAAGGAATAGCTTTAGCATGTCGAGCATTTGTAGAAGCAGATATTAAGTCAGGAAAACTAGTACAAGTTATTTCCGAAACTAAAATTGTTGAGCCAAGTTATTTTCTTGTCAGAAAAAAAGTTCCACATCCGAATGACAAAGTAGATCAAATTTGGAAATGGTGTATTGAATATTTAGGTACAGAGCAAGATTAAAAAGAGAGTTTTATTGCGGTGATGAGTTTAACTCTAATCTTGAAGGGATAATGGTTTAGCAATTTATCCCTTCAAATTTTTATTAAGATTCATTATACCGAGCGAGTTAAGCCACCATCTACTCGAATATTCTGCCCTGTAATATAAGCAGCACTATAAGATGCAAGGAAAGCAACTGTATCTGCTATCTCTTCTTTTGAACCATATCGCTTCATTGGAACATTGTTAGTGCGTTCATCTATTTCTGGCTGAGTATCAATCCATCCAGGTAAAACATTATTAATACGGATATTATCAATCGCATATGTATCTGCACAAATTTTGGTAAATGCTGCCAATCCAGAACGAGCAACTGCCGAAGTTGGAAATAGTGAGCTAGGCTCAAATGTCCATGCACTAGAAATATTGATAATTACACCTTGCTTTTGTTTTTGCATTACAGGAATAACTAAACGTATAGGTCGTACAGCATTAAGAAAGTAAGTGTCTATACCATCATGCCAATCTTGGTCTGTTAATTCTAAAATTTCCTTGCGGGGACCATGTCCTGCA
This sequence comes from Acinetobacter sp. 1424608, assembly GCF_000588255.1. Taxonomy (NCBI): domain Bacteria; kingdom Pseudomonadati; phylum Pseudomonadota; class Gammaproteobacteria; order Moraxellales; family Moraxellaceae; genus Acinetobacter; species Acinetobacter sp. 1424608. The sequence continues at coordinate 135,211 of NZ_JFXL01000007.1, read as the reverse complement.
CTGTTAACCAAAACATCTATTCGTCCCCAGCGAGAAAGCGTTTCATCAATAAGGCGTTGAACATCGTCTATTGATTGATTTGATCCGGTAATACCTAGACCATTCAATTGGTTTGCGAGAGCTTCACCTTTTCCTGATGAAGAAAGAATCGCAATATTAAATCCATCTGCTGCTAATTTTTTTGCAATCGCTGCGCCCATACCACTTCCCGCAGCCGTAATAATAGCGACTTTCTCAGACATAATTTTTACCTCTTAATTTCATTAAAAATATGAAACATTTAACAAATTTAAAGATGATGTTAAAATTTAAGAGGGTGGTGAGCAAACGATATATATTCGTTAAACCCAGTAGAAAATCTATTGTCTTAAGCAATATGCGACTCGTAGTTATTAGAAAAAAGTATCCTAAAAATAATTGAAACTGATGATTTATTAGACATTTCAAATTTTTATTAAATTTCTAAGGGAAAGCTAGAACTCGTTTATATATGTCTTCACACAAATCTGTATCTGTGTGCTGATAATATTTTTTCTCAATGTGCGGTTACCAAAGCTTTTGTAAGACTTTGCGCATTATGAGGTGGTGATAACAGACGGTTTGAATAATAGAGTCGCGTTATTTACGTTACGTGTTACAGACTTGCGCCGTGATGTGTGGTTAGTTTTAAGCAGAGTGGTTGGGCTTATTTACGCACATTTTCACTTATTAGTTCCGTTTTGATAAAACTAATTCCTGACTTTCATTGTAAAAAGTTAAGGTATAGCTTTTTAAGGTTTTCCCATTCGAACTGATACAAAATTTTCCTGACACTGGAACTTTCCATTCTGATCCAACATTGCTTGCTAAGCCAATCCATGCGTGTCCATTAAAAGTAAATACTCGTTCCTTTTTTATATGGAAGTCTTCAAAATAAATGGCATCACACCAAAATTTGTCAGTGTTATCAAAGTCTTTTTTAGAGAATTTCCAACAACTTAAAATTGAAAAGTTGCTTTCAAACCATTCATCCTTGTAGTTGAGGTGAATATAGTTATGAATGGCCTCGGCCGTAAGTTTCTCTAATTGTAGAACCCTTCGCTGAATGCGTCTTTTACTCGAATAAATGAACTTTGTGTGTTTTTCTTCTTGGTATTCATTTCTTTCCATAGTTTTAAATATTACTTAGCAATTTGTCTAAAGTTAGTTAGCGTATTCATAAAATTTGAATAGAGGCCGGTTTAGGGGAGTGTCGCTACATATTTTATTAATTCACTTAGAGCCGATTCAACTGAATTAATCGGTACATGTTCAGCGTATATAATTTCTTCAGTTAAGTTTGGATATATAAAAAATGGATTTTTATGTAACTTAAATAAGAAAAAAATGGATTCTTGATTCCGAACCCCAATTTTTGAAAAATCGTCAAAAGTTTCCTCTAAGGTTAATCTGTAATGTTCAATCAACTCTTGGTTTACGCAGAGATTTTCTAAAAAGTTTTCAATAGTTAAATTATAGTTTTTATGGAAGGGCCCTTGCACTAATGCCTTTAAATCTCCAATAAAGCTAGGCATGTATGTTGGTGAATCTAATGTACCAAATGAAAGTCCATTAATATTGATTGTAAGAGGTAAAAGATTCTTTTGAGGATTGATATTAAGAATAGTAAAAGAAAATTCTTTCGTACCAATTTCCATGTTGGCCAAGAAACTGAGGCCGTCACGCCTTATCTCAAAGCGGTGTTAGGGCTAATGGGCATTCATGACGTCGATTTTATTTATGCAGAAGGCTTAGACATGCAAGCTTATCGCAGCAATGCATTAGATCTGGCAAGCCAGCAAGTCAAAGAATTCGCTATTTAAAATTATGGGTTGAAACTCTTGTACCTCTAATTGATAACAAGAGTTTCTAAATCTATTTAAATTACATTTCTGAGTTCATTTGCCGTGTTGCGTAGCAATGGCAAAATTTGCTGAACCAAATAATCTTCTTGTACACGGTTAGTTTGAGACATGCAGTTAAGCGCAGCAATAGCTTGACCTTGGGCGTTAAATACGGGCACTGCAATCGCAATCACACCAAGCTCATGTTCTTCTTTAGAAAGACAATAATCCGATAATGAAATACCCTTAAGCACTTCAAAAAACTTTGACTCATCTACAATGGTAAAAGGCGTTAAGCGTTTTAAACCGTAATTTTTTACCCACGTATGCTGAGCTTCTTCAGGGAGTGCTGCCAGCAATACTTTACCTGTAGACGTGGCATGGGCAGGGAGTCGGTTTCCTAAATGCATACCATACGGGCTAACACGCAAATTATCTTGCTGCGGTAAATAACTGCGGGCAATCGGCACCACTTCGTTATCGTCTAACACCACAATTGAAAAAGTCAGAGACGTCTGCGCGCACAAAAGATTTAGAAATGATTGAGCAACTTTAGGCAGGTGGGCAGAGCTTAAATAAGAACTCGAAAAACGCAGCACGCGATGGGTTAACCAAAAGTAGTGTTCATCGGTTTCCAAATAGCCTAAGTATTTTAAAGTTTTTAGATAACGCCTTGCCGCTGTACGACTAATACTGGTTCGTTCTGCCACTTGAGTGACATTAAGCCGTTGCCGATCTGTTCCAAAAGCTTCCAATAAAGCCAAGCCTTTTGCTAATCCTGCAATGTAGTCATCTTGACGAATTTTCTCATGCGAGTTCGGGTGCTCTAGAAAAGCATCGAGAGAAGGCATCCTTTCATTCCTGCTATTTTGGTTGTTTCTGTCCGCTATTCGGACAAACTAAATGATAAACGGTTATTTTCGTCTTGGATACATAGTGAACAAAACTTAAAGCCAGTAATTTAAAAGTCAGGATGAAACAAGGATGAAGTTATGGATATTTTAAAGACACAGGTTGCAATTATTGGTTCTGGACCAGCAGGGTTATTGCTTGGGCAACTTCTATATAAAGCTGGCATCGATCATATTATTGTTGAGCAACGTAGTGCTGAATATGTGGCTTCACGGATTCGTGCAGGAATTTTAGAGCAAGTTTCGGTCGACTTACTCAAACAAGCAGGCGTTGACCAAAACTTAAAAGATAAAGGATTACCGCATTCGGGTATTGAAATCTTAACCAATGGTGAAAAGCATCGGGTTGATTTGGCAGCACTTACAGGTGGTAAACAAGTAACTGTATATGGCCAGACCGAAGTCACCAAAGATTTAATGTCTGCGCGTGAAGCAGCACAGCTTACTTCATTTTATGAAGCTCAAAATGTACAGGTAAAAGATTTCTACACGGCACCAAAAGTTGAGTTTGAGTACCAAGGTAAAGCTTTTCAAATTCAGTGTGACTTTATAGCAGGGTGTGATGGCTACCACGGTGTCTGTCGTGCCAGCGTGCCAGAAGATAAAATTAAGACCTTTGAAAAAGTTTATCCGTTTGGCTGGTTAGGGGTGTTGGCAGACGTTCCACCTGTAGCCGATGAACTCATTTACGTACAGTCAGAACGTGGATTTGCTTTATGTAGTATGCGTTCAGAGACGCGTAGCCGTTATTATTTACAAGTCCCTTTAACAGATCACATCGAGGACTGGTCGGATGAAAAGTTTTGGGATGAGTTAAAAAACCGCCTAGATCCCGAAAGCCGTGAAAAGTTAGTGACAGGACCTTCTATTGAAAAAAGTATTGCGCCGTTACGTAGCTTTGTGACCGAGCCAATGCGTTTCGGAAAACTATTTTTAGCAGGTGATGCTGCACATATTGTTCCACCGACTGGAGCAAAAGGTTTAAATCTCGCTGCATCTGATATTGCTTATTTATCAAGCGCACTCATTGAATATTATGCCGAAGGTTCTGAACAAGGGATAAATGAATACTCAGAAAAATGCCTACAACGTGTATGGAAAGCAGAGCGTTTTTCTTGGTGGATGACTCATTTATTGCATCGTTTTGAAACTGAAAGTGAGTTTGATCATAAGATTAAACAAGCCGAGTTAAGTTATGTACTAGGTTCAATTGCGGGTAAAACCATATTAGCTGAAAACTATGTCGGTTTGCCTTATGAGATTAAGCAAATAGATCGTTTTAAGCACGCAAGCTAAAGACTAAGTAAAAATAAAAAGGGCATGAAAATGCTCTTTTTTTTATATAAAAATTTAAGTGGGCCGTACTAGCTTAAGAGATTGTTTTGCTTAAAAAATCAGCATTAATAAAAGCTTTTGTCACATTTTTTCAGTATATTGCTATTAATTTCTTTATTTATAAATTCTAAGTTTGTATGGAACAGGACCAAGCACGCATACCTAAATATATTCCTATTCGCGATGCAATTGCCCATGATATTGAATCTGGCGTATTAGAAGCCCACGCAAAACTCCCATCAGAAAGAGTGCTTTCTGAACAGTTCCAAACCACTCGTGTGGCTGCACGTGAAGCTTTACTGGCTTTGGAAACCGATGGTTTGATTTATCGATTAGATCGCCGTGGTTGGTATGTTCGTTCTCCTCGTATTATTTATCATCCGCAATCGACAAAAAACTTTAATCAGTTTGTGATTGAACAAGGCTATGAACCATCTACAGAAGTAATTTCGAGTGAACTGACTCAGGCTACTTCTTGGGATGCCAAGCATTTAAAAGTTGAAAAAGGGCATCCGATTTATTCAGTTTGGCGACGTCGTTGTATTAATGGTCGCCCTGTTTTGGTTGAGCATTTACGGGTGAATGCCGAACTTTTCCCTGAGTTTTTAACTCATGATCTTAAGCAATCCATTACTTTACTCATGGCAAATCAATATGACTGCCATATCACCCGAGCTGACATTAACCTGTATCCAACTGCTTTATCTGAACAACAGGCTAAAGCACTGCATGTGAATGTTGGGGCACTGGGTTTATATATTTGCCGTAGCAACAGAAATGAAGAAGGCGTAATTACCGATGTTGACCAAGAATATTGGCTACATGATGTTTTAGATTTACATTTCGAAGCGCGAGCGTAAAAATACAATCTGGTTTAAACCAGATTAATTAAACTGTCATATAAAGCTGTTGAAATACGATCATCAAATAATTGCATTCGATGGTTTGCAGATGAAACAGTACGTTCAACAGACAATTAAACTCGGTACTGCATCAGTTTTAGGTGTAGTGGTCGCTATTCAAATGGGATGTTCATCAGCAACATCAAAACAATCAGAAGAAATTACAGTCTATACGGCAGTGGAAGCCGACCAGCTTAAGCAATACCAAGAGGAATTACATAAAGCTTATCCTGAACTCAAAGTAAAATGGGTACGTGATTCAACAGGTGTGATTACCGCTAAACTTTTGGCAGAGCAGAAAAACCCACAAGCGGATGTGGTTTTTGGTGTGGCTTTAACCAGTTTGCTGGTCATGGAAAAAAAGGACATGCTTGAGCCTTTTAAACCTGAAGGCATCTAAAATTTAAAACCGGAATTTGTAAGCCAAAAAACTGTACCAACTTGGACGGGTATGGATGCATGGGAATCTGCAATTTGTGTCAATAAAGTTGAATTAGAAAAGCGTAAGTTACCAATTCCAAAAACTTGGAAAGATTTAACCAACCCCATTTATAAAAACCTGATTGTGATGCCAAATCCAGCCTCAAGTGGTACAGGCTATTTGGATGTCACAGCTTGGATGCAAATTTGGGGTGAAAAGCAGGCATGGGACTATATGCAGGCTTTAGATAAAAACATTTCACAATATCCTCATTCAGGTTCAAAACCTTGCAAGATGGCAGCGCAGGGTGAAATTCCAATTGGTGTTTCTTTTGGTTATCCGGCATTTAAATTAAAGGCAGAAGGTGCACCTTTAGAAGTGGTTTATCCAACTGAAGGTTTAGGCTGGGAAATGGAAGCCTCAGCAATTGTGAAAGGAACCAAAAAATTAAGTAGCGCACAAAAATTTATAAATTGGTCGGTAAGCAAAGCGGCAAATGAAGCTTATGCACACAACTTTTCAATGGTGGCTTATAAAGGCATTGAAAATACGACCATGAGTTTCCCAAAAAATCTTCCTCAAATGCTCGTAAAAAATGATTTTTATTGGGTGGCCGAGCAGCGTGAACGTATTTTGGCTGAATGGTCAAAGCGTTTTGAAAAGTGATCTTTTGGATAAGGGCCTCATTATGCAAATTCCTTCATCATTGCAATCATCTCTGCTAGGTCAAAACCAAAAGGGTGAGTTAGCAGGGCATTTATTATCGTCATTAACGACCTATAAATATCCTGAACACGGCCCGTCGGTTTTAGAAGTGGTGGATATCCAAAAAAAGTTCCAACACTTTCAGGCCCTAACGCATATTAATTTAGACCTGAAAGCTGGCGAGTTCGTGAGCTTTTTGGGGCCTTCAGGGTGCGGTAAAACTACATTATTACGGATAATTGCGGGTCTAGAAAAACCTGATTATGGAAAAGTCATAAAAAAGGGCGCAGACATTACGTTGCTCAGTGCTGAAAAGCGTCACTGTGGTATTGTGTTTCAGAACTATGCGTTATTTCCAAACTTAAACGTCGAAGAAAATATTGCTTTCGGCTTAGATAAAAAAAAGTGGGACAAGGCGCAGCGTAGCCAACGAGTTCAGCAGTTATTAGAGCTGATTGAATTACCAGATATTGCAAAAAAATACCCAAATCAATTGTCGGGCGGGCAGCAGCAACGTGTTGCGCTTGCTCGGGCAATTGCACCGAAGCCTGATATTTTACTGCTAGATGAACCGCTTTCTGCACTTGATGCTCAGGTACGTCTGAACCTAAGACAAAAGATTCGTTCGATTCAATCACAGCTTAATTTGCCAACTATTATGGTCACACACGACCAAGAAGAAGCATTAAGCATTTCTGACCGTGTGGTGGTGATGAATCATGGTGTTATTGAACAAATTGATACGCCGCACAATATTTATTACAAGCCACAAACCCAATTCGTTGCAAAGTTTATTGGCACCATGAACTTTTTGGCAGCCACTTGTTCGGTCGTTAATCAGCTCGAGGTTTTGAGTTTTATTCCTCTAAATTTTGAGCAGCAAAAACTTAAAGCAGGGCAAAGCTACAATATTGGTTTTAGACCGGAAGCCGTCGAATTAGTTGATAATTTCGGTAGTGATAAAGAGTCGTTGTATTTGCCAGTTAAAGTATTAAGCACAGAATTTTTAGGTGCGAAACGTCGTTTGTTTTGCACTATTCATATCGATGGAATTGAGCAAGCAAAACACCTTTTGCAAATTGAAATTGAAAATACCAAGTTCAAATCTTTGCAAGAACTCATGTTTATAAAAGTGCCTAATCAGCTCATTCATGTCTTTGACGAACAAGGGTACGCACTATGTTAAATGAAACTGCTTCAGCGGTTTTAAAAACACAGCCGCGTCGAAAAACTGAATATTCATTAAGATCAAATATTGCTTTAGCAAGCGTTGCAATTGCTTTGACTTTAGTGATTATTGCTCCATTAATCATGCTGTTTGAAACTGCATTTTTTGATGAAAATCAAAATTTTGTTGGTCTTGAAAATTTTTATCATTATTTTGGTAGTCCAGCTTTACTCAGTTCCGTATTTAACTCGGTGTGGGTTGCTTGTACTGTTACTGTCATTACAGTGTTGCTTGCCAGTGTTTATGCTTTTGCACTCACCAATGTGAATATAAAGGGTAAAAGCTTCTTTAAACTGGTGGCTTTTTTACCCATTTTAGCGCCATCACTTTTGCCTTCTTTAGCATTGGTTTATTTGTTTGGTAAGCAAGGCGTATTAAAGCCTTTACTGGGCGATATACAAATTTATGGTCCAATCGGTATTTTAATCAGTTACTGCTTTTGGCTATTTCCAGCAATTTTGATGTTGATGATGGTGTCTTTTCGCAGTGTCGATCAGCGTTTAATTGAGGCATCTTTGTCGCTCGGCAAAAATATCTGGAAGACCCATTACCACGTCACACTACCTGCAATTCGCTATGGACTCATTAGCGCAAGTCTAGTGGCTTTTATTTATGTATTGACCGATTTCGGAATTCCGAAAGTTATTGGCGGTTCATTTAACATGATGGCGCTTGATGTCTATAAACAGATTATTGGTCAGCAAAACATGAGCATGGGTGCGGTAATTTCTATCTTATTGTTGTTACCGGCAGTTTTTGTGTTCATTTTCGACCGAATACAAAGCAAGCGGCATACACGGTTTCAAGCTTTTCAGGCTAAACCTTATGTTTCAGTACCGAATAAAAAACTTGAAGTCGTTCTGAGCCTATTTTGTGGTTTGGTTTCAGGTGCGATTTTACTGATTATCTTTACGGCTGTGCTGGCTTCATTCATCCAGTCTTGGCCTTATGATTTGTCTTTAACCTTGGCACATTACAGTTTTGAATATGTCGATGGTGGTGGTTGGGCGGCATACTTTAACTCGGTTCGCATGGCACTCTTTAGTACGTTTTTTGGAACAGCACTCATTTTTATGGTGGCGCTATTAACCGAACGTTTTAAGGCACATCCACTCATTAAGAACTATGTGCAAGCTTTGGTTTTATTACCTCTTGCTGTGCCGGGGCTGGTCTTGGGTATTGCCTATATTTTGTTTTTTAATCAGCAAAGTAACCCGTTAAATGTGTTGTATGGGACCATGACCATTTTGGTGATTTCAACCATTGTGCATTATTACACCGTACCACACCTCACTTTAACCAATGCCATTAAACAGATTCCGCTACAGCTCGATCAGGCGGCGGAAACTCTAGGAACATCGAAGTGGAAAACCTTTTGGAAAGTCTATTTGCCTATGTGTTTTCCAGCGCTATGCGATGTATCGGTTTATATTTTTGTGAATGCCATGACCACTGTGTCGGCTGCCATTTTCCTTTATTCACCAGACACTAGTTTAGCGGCGGTGGCGGTTTTAAATATGGATGATGCGGGAGACACGGTTGCTGCTGTTGCGATGAGCATTCTCATTTTAACCACCTCATGTGTTGTAAAACTCATTCATTGGTTATTTACCAGAAAAATTATGGCAAGAAGTCAGCAATGGCGTGAAAGCGCTCACTAAGTTTTAGCTAAACATAATTTTTATTTAACTGACTGAAATTGAATGCTTTGTTCAACAAGGCAAGGGTGTATTCATCCTAAATTTCGCAAATTGGAAGTCTTATGAATAACGCACAGTTTGATTTAATTGTTGTCGGAGCCGGTATTTTAGGTTTGTCCGCTGCCATACAAGCGCAAGAACAAGGCTTAAAAGTTTGTATCTTCGAGAAAAATGCCAAACCTGTGGGCGCAACTCGTCGTAATTTCGGCATGGTCGGAACTTCGACATTAACCCATCCAGAGCAGCAGTGGCGAAAGTACGCACTTGAAACGCGTTGTTTTTATCAGCGTATTCAGGCTGAAACCGATATTTCATTTGAGCAAAGACAAGGTGTCTATTTCGCCAATACGTCACTTGAATGGCAGGTTTTAAAAGAGTTTGCCGAGCGTGCAAATGATTATCAAATTCCAGTTCATTTGCTAAACCATGATGAACTGGTTACCCAATTTTCTTATTTAAATCCTTCGCAGCATTTTCAAGGCGGCTTGGTTTTTGGGGAAGATTATTCGGTCGAACCACATGTGATTGGGCGGCGACTGTTGGCATATGCCGAAAGAAAAGGTGTAGAGATTTATACCAATGCCTGTGTTGTTCAAACTCAATATCAGCAGGAAAGTTGTCAGGTTCGTTTGGCAAGTGGTGAGACTTATCGGGCAAATAAAGTTTTGATCTGTCACGGTGAAATCATCGATGTTTTATATCCAGATCTCTTACAAAGCTTGAACCTGAAACGTTGTGGCTTACAAATGGCGCTGACGCAACCATTTCAACAAAAATTAAATGCTTCTCTTTATTCAGGCTTATCTATCTCACGTTATCCGGCTTTTGAAATTTGCCCAAGTCATGCTGAGTTGGTTAAAGCGTCACAGCAGGGATTCATTAAAGAATTCGGTATCCATATTCTGATTAAACAAAACGAATTTGGTGAACTGATCGTGGGCGATAGCCACGAATATCATTCGATTAATGAAGCGCCGCAGTTCGAGCAGCGTGAAGAGATTAATAAGTTTATCCAAGCTTACTGTCACGAAAAATTAGGGCTGAATTTACCTCCAATTCAAAAACGTTGGAATGGTTATTACCTGACCCATGAACATGAGTTGGCCTGTGTTACTGAAGCTGAAAAAAATATCTTTCTGGTGAGTGCGATTGCCGGTAAAGGCATGACCACAGGGGCTGGGTTTATGAAAGAAATATTAGAACAAAATATTTACTAGTTTGTCATCTGGTTTAAACCAGATTGGTGTATATTGAAATTAACGCAAAAGAAATGAGTAACATTATGAACATGCAACCCCAACTCGATATGGATTTAGAGAACAAGTATTTGCTTCTCACTCCAGGGCCCTTATCAACATCGGCAACAGTACGCCGTGCTATGCAAAAAGACTGGTGTACTTGGGACCAAGAATACAACTCGCTGGTACAAGATATCCGCTCTCGTCTAGTCAACTTGGCAACCAGCCAACCTGAAAAATATACGGCTGTGTTAATGCAAGGCAGTGGTAGTTTTGCTGTGGAGTCTGTACTTGGCTCAGCTATTCCACGTGATGGCAAAATCTTGATCATTAATAACGGCGCATATGGTGCACGTATGGTGCAAATGGCGCGTTGCTTAAATATTGAAGTGATCGAGCTGAACTATTTAGAAACCCAGACACCAGATTTACAAGAGATTGAGCGCGTTTTACAAGATAAAACCATTAGCCATGTTGCGTGTGTACACTGTGAAACCACCACAGGAATTTTAAACCCGATTCAAGACATTGGCCGTTTAGTTAAAGCAGCAGGAAAAATCTGGATTGTAGATGCCATGAGTTCATTCGGTGGTGTGCCTATGGATATGGCTGAGCTTAAAATTGATTTTCTGATTTCAAGTGCAAATAAATGTATTCAAGGTGTTCCGGGTTTTGGTTTTATTTTGGCGAAGCGTGATTGCCTAGAAGCATGTAAAGGTTTAGCTCGTTCGGTTAGCCTCGATTTATATGACCAGTGGAACACAATGGAGCAGCATAACGGTAAATGGCGTTTTACCTCGCCAACCCATGTGGTACGTGCATTTTATCAAGCATTACTTGAGCTTGAAGCAGAGGGCGGAGTCGCTGCACGTTATCAACGTTATTTACAAAACCAGCAAACCTTATCGCAAGGTATGCAACAACTGGGCTTTGAATTGGTGCTCGGTGAAGAGTGCCCACAATCGCCCATTATTACTACTTTTCTTTATCCAACAGCCGAAACATTTAGCTTCCAGTCATTCTATGAAACGCTGAAAAAATCAGGCTACGTAATTTATCCGGGCAAAGTCACAGATCTTAACTGCTTCCGTATAGGCAATATTGGCGAAGTTTATATTCATGACATTGAAGGGCTTCTTGCTGCGATTGCCAGCTACTGCGAAAACCACCTAAACCAAGCTGTAACAGCATAATTTTTATTAAATTAAAGGGAATACACCATGACGACCAACAATACACAAATTCAGGCTGTGGTTTTTGACTGGGCTGGTACAACTGTAGATTTTGGCTCACGCGCACCAATTTTAGCTTTTATGGCTTTATTTAAAGACAATAAAGTTGAAATTACGGTTGAAGAAGCCCGTGCCCCAATGGGATTAGAGAAACGTGATCATATTGCAGCAGTTTTAAAAATGCCGCGTGTAGCAGCGGCATGGCAGGAAGTATATGGGAAACCTGCAACTGAAGCAGATATTGACCGTTTATATAAAGACTTTATTCCGTATCAGTTAAATTCTATTCCGAAATGTTCTGCTTTAATTCCGGGTGCATTAGAAACGTTTGAAAATATTAAAAAGCGTGGTGCAAAAATTGGCAGTAACACGGGCTATGCATCCATGATGATTGGTCGTTTAGTTAAAGATGCTGCTGATCAGGGTTACCGACCGGACTGTATCGTTACTGCCAGCGACGTGAAATATGGCCGTCCATATCCTGAAATGCTATGGAAAAACTTAATTCAACTCGATGTATCCGACATCAAAACCGTTGTAAAAGTAGATGATACTGTGGTGGGAATTGACGAAGGTTTAAACGCAGGTTGCTGGACAGTCGGGCTTGCGATTAGTGGCAATGAAGTCGGTTTAAGCTATGAAGAGTGGAGCGCATTATCGGCCGATGAACAGATTGTTCTAAAAGATAAGGCATACCAAAAAATGAATGCGTCGGGCGCTCACTATGTGATTGATAGTGTCGCTGATTTGCCAAATGTACTTGATGATATTGAACGCCGTTTGGGGCAGGGTGAACGACCTTAAACAGAGTTTAGGTCTATATATTTTTAAGCTTAGCTCCCTTGGGAGCTAAGCTTACCTAAAAAATTAAAATGAAGAGTAATAAACTCTACATACGTGGAAATAAGGAGTAACTTTGAAACGTCAATTCCTTATTTCCTGCTAACCATCTAAAACACATGTTTAGATCGTTAGTACCATCAATCCTATAGGTACAGGACCTATAGGATTTTTTGTGATGGATCTTTTATGACTTTTGAGGGTCGTATATTTTTTCTTTAATGAACAGGGCTGGTATCACACCACAAATTAGGTAGGCAGCCCCCATCACGACAAAACCTAAACCAATAGAGCCGCCGGATGCCAAGAAACCAATCGTTGCAGGGGCTAATGCAGCACCTAAACGTCCGACGTTATAAGCACCGCCAATGGCTGTACCGCGGATTGCTGTTGCAAAGCTTTCGGTCATATAGGTTGCATTTACACCATAAGGGATGCCGTATAGAAAACCAAAGGTCACCAGTAAATATAAAATGTTGCTTGGCGAGTTATAAAAAACAATCAGAGGTAGGAAAATAGCAGTGCCGATTGCACCAAAGGCATAAGTAAAACGACGCCCTAATTTATCGGCCATCATGCCCGCAAGAACTTTACCTAAAATCATAGCGGTATATGTACCTACCATATAGGCGGTCATTTCCTTAAATTTCATACCGAGTTCACTTTCAAGGTATGACGGCATCCAGTTATTTACACCATAGTAGCCAAACTGTAAAAAGCCTGCCGTTAACGCCCATAAGATAAACATATTACGGTTTCGTTTATCTTGGAAAATAAGCTTAAATGCTGAAGTTTTCGATACGTTTTGAGCCACAACTGGTTGTTGTAGTCGAGACTTTTGCCATGCTTCTGGTTCGGGTACAAGCACATGCATGAGAACAGCAATAATGACGGGAATAATCGCAACATAAAACAGCATGCGCCAGCCATGATCAGGAATAATCCAGCCTGCCAGTAAGGTCGCAACAATATAGCCAACGGTCCAGCCAGCTTGTAAAGTGCCAAGTACTGTTGTGCGGAAACGTGTTGGGACATACTCGGCCATGAGAGTATTACAGGCGATATAAAGTGAACCCAAGCCAAGAGATGCAAAAAATCTTAAAATACCAAACTGAAGAAAGCTGTGGGTAAAACCTAAGCCACAGGTAAGAAGTGAGAAAATTAAAATAGAAATAACCACAATACGCACGCGACCAAATTTATCGCATGCCCATCCCCCAAAAATGCCACCAACAGCCATCCCTGCCAATGTAAAACTGCCAAGCATACCTGCTTGTACTGAACTTAATCCAAAATCTGCCTTAATACTATTTAAGCTATAAGACAGCAGCATCAAATCTGCACCATCTACCAACAGTGCTAGAAATGCAAAAATAAATGCTATTTTCCACGTATGAGGCTGTATACGAGAAAGACCTTCTTTGTAATTTGTAGCCATAATCCATTACCTACATTTGATAAAAAGCACTTCGAGTCGTTTTGAAGTGCTTTAAATTTGATTAAGACGCAGCGCGAATCATATTTCGGGCAATAATCACTTGTTGAATTTGAGTGGTCCCTTCATAGAGACGGAACAGACGAACATCTCGATAAAAACGTTCAATGGCATATTCACTGATGTAACCCGCACCGCCATGAATTTGTACACAGCGATCAGCAACGCGGCCACACATTTCGGTTGCAAACATTTTTGCGCAAGAAGCTTCCGTGCTAACGTTTTGTCCCGCATCGCGTAGGCGTGCAGCGTCTAAGACCATACATTTAGCTGCATAAATTTCAGCTTTTGAATCGGCAAGCATGGCTTGAATGAGTTGGAATTCGGCAATTGGTTGTCCAAATTGCTTGCGTTCGATGGCGTAATTTAAAGAATCATCTAGCATTCGTGTTGCTGCACCGACACTCAAGGCAGCAATGTGCAAACGGCCTTTATCGAGTACTTTCATGGCCGTTTTAAAACCAACACCTTCAACACCACCAATGAGTGCTGAAGCAGGGATACGGCAATTTTCAAAAATAACGTCACAGGTATGGCCGCCTTTTTGTCCCATCTTTTTATCGCGTTTGCCAAGAGAAATGCCCGGAGTTTGGCTATCCACAATAAAAGCAGAAATGCCACCAGCGCCTTTAATATCAGAGTTTGTACGTGCCATGACTGTAAATACGCCAGCATGTGGCGCATTGGTAATAAAGCGTTTGGTACCATTTAAAATATAAAACTCACCATCTTTTACTGCGGTGGTTTTTAAAGATGCCGCATCAGAACCTGCATCAGGTTCGGTTAAGCAAAAAGAACTGATCACTTCACCACGAGCTAGACGCGGTAAGAAAAATGATTTTTGTGCTTCGGTCCCATCAATAATCAGGCCACTTGAGCCAATGCCATTATTGGTCCCAATAAGAGAGCGAAAAGCAGGAGACGTACGACCTAATTCAAAAGCGACATAGACCTCTTCTTCCATCGTTAGGCCAAGACCTTCGTATTCTTCAGGAATGGTTAAACCAAATAAGCCGAGAGCTTTCATTTGCTCAACAATCTCTTGAGGAATTTCATCCGTTTCAGCGACTTCATTCTCATGAGGAATTAATACACCTTCAACAAATTGTCGAATCATATCAACAAATTGATTTAAGGTTTCCTGATCTCGAATCATAGTCTCGTCCTTTTACTCTATGCAAAAAACATCAATGTGATGTTCGTAAAATCACCAATATTTGAAGTGATAGTAATCAAAGGATGAGCGCAAAACAATATATTTTGAAAATTAATTTCGCAATGCGATACTTTGTTATTATTTTATCTTTGGCTAATTTATTGATTTATTTAAGCTATATTTTCTTATAAAAAATCATCATTTTTAGTGGAAAATTAAAGTTTGATTTTTAAAAAGAGCTGTGTATATTAAAAATACATATCGCTATGCGAAATTTTAAATGGGTAAGTTTTCCTATAGGAAATGAATCACAAAATATAGTGGGATGAAGATGGGTGCTTTAAATGGAATTCGGGTGCTTGACTTAAGTCGGGTATTGGCTGGGCCTTGGTGTGGACAGATTCTTGCCGATTTAGGCGCAGAAGTAATCAAGATTGAACGGCCGAAAGTTGGTGACGATACTCGTTCTTGGGGACCACCTTGGATGAAAGATGACTCAGGTCAAGACACTCAAGAAGCCGCTTATTATCAGTCAACCAACCGTAATAAATTATCGGTTGCCATCGACATTGCCAATCCTGAAGGCCAAGAATTGATTAAAGCACTTATTCAAGACACCGATGTCGTGATTGAAAACTACAAAGCGGGTTCTTTGAAAAAGTACGGTTTGGACTACGAGTCTTTATCTGCAATTAACCCTAAATTGGTGTATTGCTCAATTACAGGTTTTGGTCAAACTGGTCCCAGAGCAGAAGAACCCGGTTATGACTTTATTATTCAGGGTATGGGTGGACTCATGTCGGTCACTGGTGAGCGTGATGATTTGCCCGGCGGTGGACCACAAAAAGTAGGCGTTGCATTTTCTGACTTAGCCACAGGGCTTTATTCTACGATTGCCATACAGGCTGCTTTACTCAACCGCCATGTGACAGGTTTAGGCCAATACATTGATATGGCTTTGCTTGATGTTCAAATTGCCACAATGGCAAATCAGGGAATGAACTATCTTTCATCGGGTAATATCCCTAAACGTTATGGCAATGCACACGCCAATATTGTGCCTTATCAAGTGTTCAAAGCCTCTGACCGTGACTTCATTATTGCATGTGGAAATGACACTCAGTTTATTCAACTCTGTCGAAGTATTGGTTTACCCGATTTACCAAATGATGCGCGTTTTGCCCGAAATGCAGACCGAATCAAGCATCGCGATGAAATTATCGGAATTTTACAAACTCACTTTTTAACAAGAACAGCAGATGAATGGGTAGACGCAATCTATGCGGCTAAAGTTCCGGTAGGTGTGATTAATAACTTGGAACAAGCTTTCCAAGAGCCACAAGTGATTGCCAGAGAAATGCTGGTCGAGATGAATCATCCTCAACGTAAAAAATTGAAGATAATTGGTTCACCAATCAAACTTTCTAGAACTCCTGTTGAATACAAAACAGCACCTCCACTGTTGGGTGAACATACGCAGGCGATTTTAGGGCGAGTAGTATCTACAGAAAAGTTAGCAGAGCTTAAAGAAAAGGGCGTAATTGGATAAGTAACTTAAAAGCGAAAGGTTAAAATGATATTTAAAATCAGAAAATAAAATATTTAATCTTTCGCTTTAATGAGTTAAATGAAGTTATTTTATAAATGCAGACTTGGACGTTTGCTCTTTTGCTATTTATAGAAAAAATAGATTATAATTTTCGCAGTGCGAAACAAAATATGGATTGGTATGACAATGAACGATGCAGTTGATGCAGAACAGACAGAAAAACTACTCGCGCCTTTAAGGCATGAATTATTACATCCGATTGAAGACATGCAGGATGAAAATGATCGCCAATTTATTACTGCATTAGCACGTGGCTTAGAACTATTACGTTGTTTTACGCCTAAGCATCAGCATTTGGGCAACCAAGAGCTTGCTCAGATGACTGGTTTGCCAAAACCAACCATTACTCGTCTGACCCATACTTTGTCGCGTTTGGGTTATATCAAACAAGTACCAAACTCAAGCAAATTCCAGCTTTCAGTTGGTGTTCTTGCTTTTGGTTATTCCATGCTCTCTAACGTATCGATTCGCTCTATTGCTCATCCATATATGAAAAATTTGGCAGACTATGCTGGTGCTGCTGTAGCAATGGCAACACGCGATCGACTGAATATGATTTATCTTGATGTCGTTCAAGGTAAAGGCAATATGACCATGCGCCGTCAAGTCGGAACCTATTTACCGATTCACTTAAGTTCAATGGGGCGTGCATGTTTAGCTGCCATGCCAGAAGATGAAAGAGAGTTCTTGCTTAATGCCATTCGTAACAAGCACAAAGAAGACTGGATTAAAATTAACCGTGATCTAGACAAAGCCTTTAAAGATTACCAAGATTTTGGATACTGTTTTTCAATTGGCGAATGGCATAAAGACGTTAACTCGGTTGCGGTTCCACTCATTCATGAACAACATGGTTTGTTGGTATTTAACTGTGGTGGTCCAAGCTTTATTATGAACCGTGAAAAACTCGAAGAAGATATTGCACCTCGTCTTTTACACATGGTGAATAATATTCGTACCGAGATTAGCTAAACGTATTTGATTCATTTATAAAAGCCAGCTTTGTTTTTCAAGGCTGGCTTTTTAGTGGGTGGGTTTTAGGCTGTTTGCTTATGGAAGTTCGGTGTTCTTTTTTCTTTGAAAGCATTTAATGCTTCTTTAAATTCGGAACCCTGTAAACAACGCGAGAAAATAGTCGACTCATGATCAATACGATTGAGTAGATCATCGATTGGCATATCTCTTAGTAACTTTTTACTGAGCTGTAAGGCTTGGTTTGGTTTGTGAGCGAGTTTAATGGCTACGTCTTCAACCACTTGATCCAGCTCAGTTGCTTCAAATATCTCATTTACCAAACCATAAATTTTTGCTTGGTCTGCCGAAAACTTTTCACCCAGTAAAATAAGTTCCGAAGCTCGAGCAAAACCCAATAATCTTGGCAAGATGTAACTTGAACCCGCTTCGGGTACAAGTCCCAAATTCACAAAGGGGAACTGAAAAATAGAGTTTTGGCTTGCATACACAAGGTCGCAATGTAGAAGCATAGTGCTGCCAATGCCAATTGCCACACCATTTACTTTAGCAATAATCGGTTTTGGAAATGTTGCTAAGCTTTTTAAAAAAACAATCGAAGCGGGTGGTTCTGAAGTGGTGGTATCACGTTTTTCAAAAGCATTAACGTCATTTCCACTCGTAAATGCCGAACCTTTGCCAGTAAGTATAACCACATGAACATCTTGATTGGTTGCAGCCTTATCTAATGCCTGACTTAAAGCCGTATACATTTCATAATTAATTGCATTCTTTTTAGTGGGGTTACTCATGGTGAGCGTTAGTATATTTTTATCAAAATGCTCCTGAATTGTACCTGTTTTAAGCTCGCTTTGAGTTACATTGTCCTGTTGCATCATTTATTCCTTTAAATTAACTATTTGAAAAATATCTGCTTTCAGTTGGTGGAAGCTCATACTTTTCAGATGACGTACTGTCTAAAACTTAAACTTATTAAAATAATGCTATCGAAAAATAATTCCGTTATCAATTATTTTGTTTTATATTGTGGTATAAAATTTTGTATTGTGAAATTTTTATCTTAAGTCACTTTAAATGATGACAGGATTTATGCGTAAATAAGCATCTAGCTCTACTAAGGAAATGAGAAGCTAGTTATAGAACGGTGAGTGGAAAGAATATGAAGACTAAAATTACAGAACTATTTGAAATCGAGCATCCAATTATTCAAGGTGGTATGCATTATGTTGGTTTTGCAGAGCTTGCGGCTGCAGTTTCGAACGCGGGTGGATTAGGTATTATCACTGGCCTGACTCAGCGTACACCTGAAAATCTGGCAAAAGAAATTGCACGTTGCCGAGAAATGACCGACAAGCCTTTTGGGGTGAATTTAACCTTTTTACCAACGGTGAATACTCCTGATTATCCGGGTTTTGTAGAGGCAATCATTAAAGGTGGAGTCAAGATTGTAGAAACAGCAGGACGTAATCCTGAACAGGTCATGCCGTATTTAAAGGCTGCTGGTATTAAAGTAATTCACAAATGTACTTCGGTTCGACATAGCTTAAAAGCGCAGCAAATTGGATGTGATGCAGTTTCTGTAGATGGTTTCGAGTGTGGTGGGCATCCGGGTGAAGATGACGTACCAAATATGATTTTATTGCCTTTAGCAGCTGATGCGTTAGACATCCCATTTGTTGCCTCAGGTGGTATGGCAGATGGACGCTCACTCGCGGCTGCTTTAGCGATGGGAGCTGATGGAATTAATATGGGCACCCGTTTTATTGCCACTCAGGAAGCTCCCGTACATGCAAATGTAAAACAAGCAATTTTGAATGCAACCGAACGAGATACGCGTTTAATTATGCGTGCTTTGCGAAATACAGAACGTGTCATGAATAATGCTGCTGTTGAAAAAATTGTGGCAAAAGAAAAAGCGCTAGGCGATAACATTAAGTTTGAGGATATTATTGAAGAAGTTGCGGGAGTCTATCCAAAAGTCATGATTGAGGGCGATGTTAATGCAGGTGCATGGTCATGCGGTTTAGTGGCAAGCTTAATCCATGATATTCCGACATGCGATGAACTGGTTAGCCGGATTGTCAAAGAAGCAGAAGATATTATTTGCGGACGTTTATCAGGGCTTTTATAGGATTTTTATTTATTTTACATATGATTGTTAAAATGCCCATCTTATAAATTAAATGGGCATTATTTTACGAATTCTATTAAAGAATTTTTTCATTTTATAGAATTTATTTTAACGTAATGGATAGATAGAACCTCCTTTTTTCTTTTTCTTGCGTTTAAATAGACTCAAAATATTTTTGATGATTCTCATCTTTATCTCCTTTGTAAGTCATTTATATATTTTTGTTGAAATAATTTGTGCTAATTGGTCATTACCGAGGTCATTAAAATGTACTCGGTCAACAAAAATTGTGTCTTTAAATGCTGGAGAATCTTTTAAAAGTTCATTCATGTCAAACATAGAAGAATACGCCAAATTCAACTCCTGCCGCTGCTTTTAACCCAGCTTTTACTCCATATTTTAATGATTGATTCATTACATAAAACATAGCAGGGCCGGGCGCTAAATTAATTACTAATGCTGTGAGAACAAAAGATAAAAAATTATAATTCATTACTTAACCTTTTCATTAAGTGCTTTTCCATTAAATGCTTTTTTGAAAGTACGATGTAGAAGATGGTTCATACCGCTTCGGAACCAATTTTCTTTCGGTGGATGGTTAAGCGAACGATAACCTGTCCATATACGTTCCCAGTGTTGTTCTCTCGCTTGTTCACCACCTTGTTGAAAATATTGTCGAGGTGATGCTTAATAGCATCTATAGCCCAAGCTGAATGTCCTGTGACTACATTATCGATAGTATTGTGAAGACTGGTGAAAAGTGAGCTAAAACCGTAATAACTTAAAATGTCTCAAGATCGACGATATTCTCCACCTACACCATAAAGCTCCATTGCCAGATTCAATCCAAGAGTCTCAGGTAAAAAGGAATGTGGAAATAAAGATATGGCTAGCCAGAAAGTTGGAACTTTGAAATCGTCTTCATCAAATAAGATAGAAGTGGCAAATTTTTTATCAGTAAATTTCCCAATATCTATTCCCATACTTTCTAATAGTTGTTTATAGATATTTCCATGGTGGAGATTTATATCTCCACCTCCGAGTTCATCAAGAAGTGTCCGATATTGTAATCCTCCAATATACGTACTGACCCTTGCAGGAGTTGAGGCATTACGCAGCCATGCCCCATCAATTAGGGTTAATGGTGCTAAGGCTATAGCATCATTAATAATATCCTCTCGGCTTTCTTTTGGTATTCCTTCTAAGGGAATATAACTATTCACTTGATGTAGATGTTGAACATCTAGCCATTTATCTAATCGTTCATGACTATATGGATAAAATGGTAGTCCCTCTTGTTTTAAAGCTTGTTTATGTGCTGCAAGCCAATTTTGAGCAAAATTTTTTGCTGTAGGTAATATATCGGGATAACATCCAGCATGTAAAAATAGTGGATACAATTCTTGGAGAGTAAAATTACTGTATTTATCTAAAGCTTTAAGATTAGCTTGAGCTATTATTTTTTCATCCAAATCTTTAATAGGTACCGAATTAATCTTGTTATTACTATTACTAACAAGAAAATTAGTTTGTGTAATATCTTGATTAGCTAAATCTTTAATCCATGTTTCTACTATCTCAATATCTTGTTCTGAAAATACACCAAACATTGCACCTTTAGGATTTTTGATAAGTTTTACAAAAGTACTTTTATCAGGTTGTCCAGGTGATATATATCTGGAAGAAGCTAAAGCATTAAGAAGTTGGTTTGGAGAAAAGTTATCTGAAATAAGCCAATCGTCAATTGGTTTGTCAGATATCTTGCCACGCTTATGGTATCCATGACCATATTTTCCTAGCTTCTGTATTAAAGATAACATGGCTGTATTATTGCTAAATTTTTTAGAATCTACTAAATCTGAAAATAGAGAATCTTCAAATTTTCTAATAATATTAATGGTTGTATTGTAGCCATTATTAATCTTGTCTAATGTGTTATTATATTTAATATATTGATTAATTGCTAAAATGGAAATTTTAGTAAAATTTCTATGTTTTAAATTGCTAAAAATACTTTTTTCATATTGGTTAATTAAGCTTAATTTATCTAAATATTGGGCCATTGCTAAATTAACGCCTAAAGACTCTGGATATAATTTTTCAGGAAATTGAGCAATACTGAGTAGGAATACTGGTAGATTAAATGCATACTCCTGAATGTTAAGATTTTGTGTAAAAGTATTATTAAATACATCAGGGAAAATTAAGTCTACCGTACTGGCATCTAACTCAAATTGATGAGACAAACCATGAGAAATATTTCCACTCCCAACCATATCTGCATGAATTTTAAGCAATACTCCACCTTCTTCTTTCCATGCATAATTGATTGAGGAGATACCTGTAAGCCAACTACCAATTGTCTTAAATAAAGGGCTAAATTGAGTATAAAAAAATTGATAATAAGCTTTATTTTTTAATAAATTTATATATTCACTTGGTTTTCTTAGTAAATCTTTATCATTAGTAAACTGATTTTCAGAAATAGCACATAATAGATTGTTATGCGTAGTTCTAATCTCTTTTGAAAATAAAAAATCTAGATTTTTCCAAATAATTTCTAGATATGGATAAACTTCCTCAAGATGAACTAACTTAGTGAACCATTGACGATCCTTAAGATGTATATCTTTTAATATAGTATTCGGAATAGGAAGAAATGTAGGTTCTGTATTATTAATTTTTTCCTGATAAAGTTTAACCATTATAGATACTCAATGTAGTAGCTTTATTTGTTAAGAATCCCCATGTTTTAAACCAATACATGAAGAAATGATTATTAAAATTTTCACTTTGTAATGTAAAAGGATTTATTCTGCCTCCTTGGGGAATGAATTTTTTAGTAATGATATAGGTTAATTTTTGATTACTGAAAATACTGTGTTTTTTTTTAATTTTTCAAGTTTTTTATATAAAATATTTATATTTTATATAAAATTAAAATATTGAATTTATTTTTTAATTTATATTAAATATTAAGTTGAATTTAAATATATTTTTCATTGTGTGATTTTTTTAAATTTTATTAATTATACCTTGTGGGTAGATTGTTTTTAATAATAAAAGTTCTAATATATTAATTTTCTTTATAGGTGTTATTAATAAAATTAAACAATTAAGTAGTATTTTGTGCTGTTGTATTTTTGAAAAAACTTAAAAAATTTTTCTATAGGGGGTAAATCGTTTAAATAAGATTTTATTAATTCTTATAATTACTCAATCTGCTTTACTTTTGGAAAGGGCGTAGTTTTATTTGGTTTTATAAAAAACCCAACTAAAATTAATAAATTGAGTTGGGTTATGCTTCATCATATAACTATAACTTTAGATAGCTAATGGAAAGTAAACTATAGAAGTTTATACAATAAAGACGATAAAATAAATTTATACATCATTAATGTGTTTCATTCAAAGCATCTTGAATATTGTGCACCATGTGGATTAAACGTGGTCCAATTTCACCTTCAAGTTTTTCCGGATTTAAATGAAAACTTGGCGCACCACAGTTAAAAACATAAAGACCGTGTTTAGAACTAACCAAAGGTACAGCCACCGAGTTCACTTCTTTATGCCACTCACCTAACGACAAACAATATCCATAATCTTGATAATCACGGAAAGCTCGTTCTAAAGAGCGTTTTATGGCTGGCCAGTTTTCGGGGTTCTTTTGTTTTAGTGCATCAAGTAGAAAGTTGCGTTCACGTTCAGGGGTCGCAGCTAAGCATGCTCGGCCCATTGAACTGCTATGCAGTGGTAAAGTTGAACCAATTGGACGGCGCATGTTTAATGCAGTTTCAATTTGCACAACATCGATATACACCATATTTAAGCGATCACGCGTTGCCATCGCTACAGGCGCTTGAACATACTGGCTCATCTCTTCCATATATTGATGAGCAATATTACGAATCGAGATGTTAGATAAAGCTGCATATCCTAAAGATAAGACACCAATATCTAATGTATATTTGGTCGAGTTAGGCAATTGTTTTAAATAACCTAATGACACAAGGGTATTGGTAATACGTGCAATGGTCGGTTTAGGTAAACCTGTCATTTTTGCTAATTCTTGGTTGCCAAGAACCTGATTATTTGCAGAAAAGCATCTTAAAAGTTCTAAACCGCGTGCTAAAGAAGCAATAAATTGCGGGTTATTTTCCCGATGTATATGCGAAATAGGATCTAAACGTATCTCATCAAAATTTATTGGTTTTTCAGTTTCCGTGTTTTGAGACATTCGATCCTCAAATATAATTAAAGCAATAGTTTTGCCATTATATTTCGCTCTGCAAAATAAATCCATTCATCACTGCGCTGTTGTGATGAATGGATATTGGGTTCAATGGTTATGAAACGTTTTCAATCACCATCGCAAGACCTTGACCTACACCAATACATAGGCTCACCACAGCATATTTCTTTTTACGGCGAATTAACTCGCGCGCTACTGTTAAGCTAAGACGAGCGCCAGATGCACCAAGTGGATGACCAACTGCAATCGCACCACCGTTCGGGTTCACACGTGGGTCATTAAAATCAACATTTAAACCTTTTAAACAAGATAAAACCTGTGAAGCAAAAGCTTCATTAATTTCGATAATATCCATGTCATCTAAAGTAAGCTCCGCACGCGCAACTGCTTTTTTAATGGCTTCGATCGGGCCTGCACCCATAATGCGTGGCTCAATACCAGCTGCTGCTGCTGACAAGATTTTTGCCATTGGTTTTAGGCCATATTTTTGACCCGCTGCTTCTGAACCAATCAACAGGGCTGCTGCACCATCATTAATACCTGAGGCATTACCAGCAGTGACCACACCACCTTCAAAGAGTGGTTTTAACTTTGTAAGTGCTTCAACAGTTGAGCTTGGGCGAGGGTGTTCATCTTCTGAAACGAGCTTAGGTGGCAATTTTTTGCCTTGGAAAACCTCAATTGGCGTAATTTCATCGGCAAAGAAACCTTCTTCTTTCGCTTTTTGATATTTGGCTTGTGATTGGGCTGCAAATAAGTCAGCTTGTTCACGGCTAATACCAAACTCGGCTGCAACGTTATCGCCCGTTTCAGGCATTGAATGACCGCCGTATTGAGCAATAATTTTTTTATTTGGAAAACGAGAGCCAATCGTGGTGTCATAAATTTTTGCATCGCGGCTATAAGCACTTTCTGCTTTACCCATCACGAAGGGTGCACGTGACATACTTTCTACACCACCAGCAATATAGAGCTCGCCTTCACCACAAGTAATCGCACGTGCCGAGTCAATCACGGCACCTAAACCACTAGCACATAGGCGGTTTACCGTCTGGCCCGGTACAGTAACAGGCAAACCCGCAAGTAATAATGCATTTCGTGCCACATTACGACTATCTTCACCCGCTTGGTTGGTATCGCCTAAAATCACATCTTCAATATCCGCGCCTGGTACACCAGTTTTTTCAAGTAATTTTTGAATAACGGTTGCTGCTAAATCATCAGGGCGAATTGAGGCAAGTTCACCCGCATGACGGCCAAATGGACTACGTAAACCATCATAGATATATGCATTTAACATTGAGAAATTCCTTTTCAAGACTCGTGAGTAAAAGTAAGAGGTAAATGAAGTGCGACACGACGCTGTAACCACGGGCTAGGGCGGTAACGCGGGTCATGGCTAAGTGCTGTTATACGGTTCAGAATAAGTAAGACTTTTTCGCTACCGACTTGATCGCCCCATTCAATTGGTCCAAATGGATAGCCTAAGCCAAGACGTACTGCAGCATTAATATCATCTACTGTGGCAATATTTTGCTGGGCAATATCGCAGCCTAAATTAATGACCATGGCTAAAACGCGTTGTGCAACAAAGCCAATACTTTCATTAATCATACTGACCATATTTCCATCTAGATTGAAAATAGAGTGAGCTGCTTGACGATATTCAGGTTTGGTAACAAGTGATGGCATTAAGGTGCGATGTTTTGCAATGCCATAAAGCATGTCTATCGCAACAGTGCGCTTTGGATTAACCCCTAGGCGAGTAGCTGCTTGAGTTGTATCTTCACCATAACAAGCGAGTAAACATAAGCTATCTGTTTGTGGTTCAGAATTGGTGTCTAGGGCAATATTTTGCTGAGTTAAATAATCTTCGAGTTGTTTTTTATCGTCCAAGAAATCGGCAGCGATCCAAACTTTTGGATATTGCGCTAGACGCTCTATAAACTGAGCAGGTTGTTCACCTGTTTTTGAACCGGTTTCATAGTTATAAAAACCTTGATTAACCTTACGTCCAAGTTGCTTGGCATCTAGCATTTGCTTGGTCAGCGGGCTTGGTTTGTAGCGGGCTTCTTCATAGTACTGGTGATAAATCGACTCCATCACAGGATGCGAGACATCAAGGCCAGTTAAATCCATTAATTCAAATGGCCCCATTCTAAAACCAACGCCGTCACGTAAAATTCGGTCAATTTCACTAATATCACAGATATTCTCGTTTAAAATTTTGAGCGCTTCAGTTCCATAAGCCCGACCCGCATGGTTAATAATAAATCCAGGGGTGTCCTTTGCTACAACAGGGCGATGACCAAATGCACGAGACAGATCGTTTAAAGCATCAATAATAAGTGGATCTGTTTTTAAACCACGAATGACTTCAACCACTTTCATGAGTGGAACTGGGTTAAAAAAGTGATAACCCACAACACGCTCAGGCTTCTTGCAATTTGCCGCAATGGCTGTAATAGACAGAGAAGAAGTGTTTGAGGCTAAAATAGTAGTATCCGAAACAATGTCTTCAAGCTGTTGCATCAAGCTTTGTTTAATATCGAGACGTTCAACAATTGCTTCTACAATGAGGTCACAATTTTTTAAATCTTCAATTTGATGGGCAATAATTAAATGGTTATTTGCCGCTGTTGCTTGCTCAGGCGTAATCTTATTTTTTTCGACTAACTTTTGAAATGTAGCAGCTAGTTTTTCTTTGGCCTGTTCTGCGGCGCCTGCTTTGGCATCATATAAATAAGTGGTATGACCTGACTGCGCAGCAATTTGAGCAATACCACTGCCCATGACACCTACACCAATCACAGCCATGCTTTTAATATCATAAGTCATGTCGATCATCCTGATGATTAATCTATATTTGAAATTAAACGGAAAAATAAGGTTGGGTGATTTAGCTTAAGCATTGTTTATCACCATCAATAGGTAAGATTTGCCCTGAAATTGAGCGACCACTATCTGACGCTAAAAATAGGCATAAATCTGCAATATGCTTTGGATTGACAAAATATTTGAGCGACTGATTTTTCAGTGCATTTTGAGTCACTTCTTCAAGTGAGGTATGCGCTACATCGGCACGGGCTTGTAATACACGTTGAACCCGATCACCATCGACTGCCCCCGGAAGAATAGCGTTAACTCGAATATTGTCTGCACCGAGTTCCATAGAAAGCGTTTTGGTAAAACCGATCAGTCCCCATTTTGAAGTGGAGTAGGCTAATCGGTATGGATAGCCTAAGCGGCCTGCAATAGACGACATATTAATAATCACGCCTGCCTGTGCTTGCTTTAAATAGGGAATGGCTAACTGGGTAATTAAAAAAGTGCTATTCAGGTTTAAATTAATCACCGTGTTCCAATCTTCAAAACTTAGCTCATCTGCTGCAACGGTCGGGCCTGAGATGCCTGTGTTATTGACTAAAATATCAATACCGCCAAGTTTATGAATGGCTTGACTAAACATGAGTTTAATTTGTTCATGGTCGGCTAAATCACAGGTATATATGTGTAGCTTTGGATAATCTTGTTGAAATTGTTCTAAGCTTTTAGCATTGATATCACAAACAAAAACTTCATCCTGATTGTTTAAAAATGCCTCGGCAATGCATCGTCCTATCCCTGAACCACCTGCACTAATTAATACTTTTCTGGCCATTTTCATTCCTTTGTTATTATGGTTTTAAATTATTTACCTTGATACGACGGCTTACGCTTTTCGATAAAAGCTTGAACGCCTTCATTTTTATCTTCGGTAGAAAATAACAACTGGAATGCTTTTCGTTCTAGAGTTAAGCCTGCATTTAATGGAACATCTTCGCTCATTAGTGCAACTTCTTTAATTTGTTGCAGGGCAATAGGAGGCATTTTGGCGAGGCTTTGTGCCATTTGAATCGCAGTTGGAATAGTTTGGTCATCTTCTGTGACTTGTGAAACAAGACCAATCAAATAAGCTTCTTCGGCGTTGACCATGGCGCCTGTCATAATCATGCGCATGGCATGGAATTTACCCACTGCACGGAATAATCGTTGTGTACCACCAGCACCTGGCATTAGACCGACTTTAATTTCCGGCTGGCCAAAGGTTGCGCCTTTACCTGCAATAATAATGTCAGCATGCATTGCAAGTTCACAGCCACCACCTAATGCATAACCATTTACAGCAGCAATCACGGGTTTAGGGCATTGGGCAATTGCATTCCAATAACGTTCGGTATGACGCAATAACATTTCTGTGGAAGTTGCGGTTGCCATTTCTTTTAAATCTGCACCTGCGGCAAAGACTTCTTCACCACCTGTGAGCACAACCGCATTGATCTCATCGTTAAAACTTAACTCGGTAAAAGCTTGTGCTAGTTGTTTGCGAACTTCACTGTTTAAAGCATTTTTTGCTTCTGGGCGGTTAATTTTAACAACTGCTATTTTTTGAATAGAAAAGTCGACTTCTACGAAATTATTCCCTGTTGACACACTCATTTTTGAATTCCTTGTTTCGCATATCAAAACTATATTCCTTTTATGATGCTTATTTTGGAATTTATTTCAAGTCTTATTTCTCTTAATAGCGTAGGTATCATCTTTTAAAATAGATAAGTTATTGATATTAGGTAATGGTCTAAATTTAAATTTCGTTAAACGAAATTAATTTTCAAAAAAGCTTGAAATTTGTATTTTTGTTCTCGTACTATGAAACACATCCGCAGTAAACAAGATTTAAAAGCATGGTATCCAGACCAGCTGGAAATGGCTGATGGATACGATGGAAATATATAAAAAGGGAGATCACAGATGATCCGTGATGAAGGGATGTTGGAGCAGTTACTTTCAACAATTCGAGATTTTGTAAAAAATGAATTGATCCCTCGTGAAAACGAAGTGGTAGAGAAAGACAAAATTCCAGATGACATTGTGCAGCAAATGCGTGAGCTAGGTTTGTTCGGACTCACAATTCCCGAAGAATATGGTGGCTTAGGCATCACCATGGAAGAAGAAGTCAGAGTTGCATTTGAACTTGGGCAAACTTCACCGGCTTTCCGTTCTTTAATTGGAACCAATAACGGTATTGGCTCAAGTGCGATTTTGATTGATGGCACAGAAGAGCAAAAGCAAAAATATTTACCGCGTTATGCAAGTGGCGAAATTATTGGTTCATTTTGTTTAACCGAGCCTGAGTCTGGTTCTGATGCTGCCTCTTTAAAAACCAGCGCAGTAAAAGATGGTGACTTTTATGTATTAAACGGTACCAAACGTTTTATTACCAATGCACCCCACGCTGCGACTTTTACTGTAATGGCTCGAACGAATCCTGAAATTAAAGGGTCGGGAGGGATTTCAGCTTTTTTAGTTGAGGCGAATACGCCAGGTATTACCTTGGGCAAAATTGACCAAAAAATGGGTCAAAAGGGTTCACACACCTGTGATGTAATTTTTGATAACTGCCGTGTACCTGCTTCTGCACTGATTGGTGGGGTAGAAGGTGTCGGTTTTAAAACGGCCATGAAAGTGCTGGATAAAGGACGTTTGCACATTGGTGCTTATAGCGTTGGGGTTGCTGAACGCATGCTAAACGACGCATTGCATTATGCGATTGAGCGTAAGCAGTTTGGTCAGCCTATTGCGAACTTTCAGCTGATTCAAGCCATGCTTGCCGACTCAAAAGCCGAAATATATGCCGCTAAATGTATGGTTTTAGATGCAGCTCGCCGCCGTGATAATGGCGAAAACATTAGCACAGAAGCTTCTTGCGCAAAAATGTTTGCGACGGAAATGTGCGGACGCGTTGCTGACCGCTGTGTACAGATTCATGGTGGTGCAGGCTATATCAGTGAATATGCCATTGAACGTTTTTATCGTGATGTACGTTTGTTCCGTTTATATGAAGGAACGACGCAAGTTCAACAACTTATTATTGCCAAAAACATGATTAGGGAAGCTACAGCCTAATAAAAAATCAAATGCCATGAGGCATGGGATGCCTCATGTTCCTTCTGAGGATATGGACATGACAACAAATACTGTGACAGAAAATATGAGTAGCACTGAAGCTATTCAAACGCCCAAAAAGATTTGGATTACTGCATTTATATTCGCTTTTTTTACACTTTTATGTGATGGGGCAGATTTAGGTTTTTTGGCATTAAGCCTCACTAGTCTTAAAACAGAATTTCATTTAACTGGTGTGCAAGCTGGAACATTAGGAAGCCTGACTCTATTTGGCTCGGCCGTGGGCGGTCTCATTGGTGGTTGGGCATGTGACCGTTTTGGTCGGGTTCGCATTATTGTGTTCTTTATTGCTTATTCTTCAGTTTTAACCTGTGCGCTAGGCTTTACACACTCTTATATGCAATTTGCAGTTTTAAGAACTTTTGGAGCGATGGGTTTAGGTGCACTTTATATTGCCTGTAATATTTTAATGTCAGAAATGGTTCCGACTAAACATCGTTCTACCGTTTTGGCAACGCTGATGACAGGTTATACCTTAGGTTCTTTACTCGCGACATTACTAGCAGGACACATTATTCCTGAACACGGGTGGCGTTTCCTTTACTGGATTGCAATTGCGCCTGTAGTGTTATCAATTTTGATGCACATATGTGTACCTGAACCTGAGTCATGGAAAAAAGCGCGTCAATTAAAAGCGTTAGAAATAGCTCAAAGTAGCCAACCTAAAAAACGTCAAAATCCATATCTTGAGATTTTAAGAGATAAAAAGCATGGCACCATGTTTGTACTTTGGATTATTAGTACTGGTGCACTACAGTTTGGTTATTACGGCGTAAGTAACTGGTTACCGGCTTATTTAGAGTCTGATCTAGGCATCAAGTTTAAAGAAATGGCCATGTATATGGTCGGTACTTTCCTGATTATGATGTTCGCCAAAGTAATTGCAGGAATTGTTGCCGATAAATTAGGACGCCGCGCTGTATTCGCTTTTGGAACCATTGGTACAGCCTTATTTATTCCAGTCATTGTTTACTTAAATACACCAACTAACATTTTATGGATGATGCTGTTTTTCGGTTTCCTTTACGGTATTCCATATGCAATTAATGCCACCTATATGACAGAAAGCTTCCCGACTTCTATTCGAGGTTCGGCGGTGGGCGGCGCTTATAACATTGGCAAAGTACTTTCAATTTTCTCTCCATTAACAATTGGTTATCTATCGCAAAACGGTTCTATTGGCTTAGGACTTTTGGTGATGGCTGCGGCTTATTTTATCTGCGGTGTAATTCCATTGTTATTTATTAAAGACCGACTATTTAACCCGCAAAAGGCAGAGTGACAGATCAATCTGTCACCTTAAATTAAGGATGAAAAGGGACAAGTGAGATGATAAATAAAATCACCAGTGACATTGAACCGATTTTAAAAGCTATTCCTGATGGAGCAACCATCATGACAGGCGGGTTTGGTGTGACGGGGCAACCTGCTGAATTAATAGAAGCCTTAATCGATTTGGGAAAAAAAGAACTCACCATTGTAAACAATAATGCAGCTTCGGGTGACCGTGGTCTAACCAAGCTGATTATTGCCGGGTGTGTTAAAAAAATGATTAGCTCATTTCCGAAATCTGCAGGATCCACTGTTTTTCAAGACTTATATAGAGCGGGAAAAATTGAGTTGGAACTGGTTCCGCAAGGTAATTTGGCATGTCGTATTCAAGCCGCAGGAGCTGGTCTCGGTGCTATTTTTACTCCGACTGGTTATGGCACTAAAATTGCCGAAGGCAAAGAAACCCGAACCATTAACGGTAAAAACTATGTGCTTGAATATCCACTTGAAGCTGATTTTGCACTGATTTATGCCGATAAAGCCGACCGCTGGGGCAATTTAACTTATCGCAAAGCGGCCCGCAATTTTGGTCCAATCATGGCAAAAGCCGCCAAGACCACGATTGTTCAAGTGAATGACACCGTAGAGCTAGGAACGCTTGACCCAGAGTGCATTATTACACCGGGAATTTTTGTTCAGCACGTTGTAAAAGTAGGAGATATCTAATGTCAGTTCAAAAGCGTTCTCGTGAAGATATTGCCAAACTCATTGCCAATGACATTCCGGAAGGTTCTTATGTCAATTTAGGCATTGGCTTACCGACCAACGTTGCTAAATTCTTGCCAAAAGACAAAGAAATTTTTTTACATTCGGAAAATGGTGTTTTGGCTTTTGGGCCTCCACCACAACCGGGTGAGGAAGATGAAGATCTGGTAAATGCCGGAAAAGAACTTGTCACTTTGTTAGACGGTGGATGCTTTATGCATCATGGCGACTCGTTTGACATTATGCGTGGCGGTCATTTGGACATTTGCGTGATTGGTGCATTCCAAGTTGCGGTCAATGGAGACTTGGCAAACTGGCATACCGGTAAAGCAGATGATGTACCAGCAGTCGGCGGTGCTATGGATTTGGCAGTGGGTGCAAAAACGATTTATGTCTATATGGAGCATGTGACTAAAAAAGGTGAGCCCAAAATTGTAAAAGAACTGAGTTATCCAATAACGGGTGAGCAGTGTGTAAACCGTATTTACACCGATTTATGCATTATTGAACTCAAGGACCAAAAAGCTTACGTCAAGGAAATGGTAGACGGCTTAACTTTTGATGAATTACAGGCAGTCACTGACTGTGAACTAATCGATGCACGTGTAGCCTAAATACACACGGAAAAAACGCTTCTTTAAGGATTAAAAGATGAAAAAATTAATTTTAGCTGCAGCTTGCGCTGCGGCTTCAGGGACTATTTTTGCAAATTCTTCAGATACCACAGAACAAAGAATTAATTTGCTAGAAACCGAGCTGCAAAAATTAAAAGCAGAACTTGCTGCTCAGAAACAAACTCAAAATAATTTACAGGTCAAACAGGTTAAGATCGAAGAGAACATTGAAAAAACTAAAGCAACGGTAACAGAAAAGCCTGTTGCTCCTTCATGGGTTACTTGGACGGATAACGTTAAGGTTTATGGTATTGCCCGTATTGATGCAGCGGTTGATTTTAAGTCATCACCAGACTCGGGCGGTAGAACGACCAGCAGTCTGTACCGAACACCTTTTGAAAGTGAAAAACGTTCGAATCATGCGCGTTCGGATGCCATGATTAATGCAAGCCGACTCGGTGTTTATTTTAATAGCCCAAATAAAGCTGTGACGGGAAATATTGAAGCCGATTTCTTTGATAGCTCTAACATGGGAACGGGGGATGGTAAATTCCGTATCCGTCATGCATTTTTTACCTATAAAGACTGGACCTTTGGACAAACATGGTCACTCATGTCTAACATGGAAACCCGTACAGAAGCTGTTGATTACACCCAATTTGTGGGAACTTCCTATACGCGTACTCCTCAAATTCGCTATGACTGGAAAATTGATGCCAATAATGATTTAAAAGTAGCTTTGGAATATACAGGTTCGAGAGTCTCGGCATTTCCAACTTTAACGGGTCGCTATACCTTTAAACAAGGTCCTTTAACAGCACTTGCTCAAGGCTTTATAAATGAAAAATCCGCAGATGTCGCAACTGCCACGGTGAAGAAAGTAAGCTGGGGTGCAGGAGGCGGCTTAAAATATCAACTCACGCCACAACAATCGGTACAAGCGAATTATCAATATATTGTCGGTGATCAAAAATTTATGCCGTATACCACCCAAAGTGGTTTGGCAAATTCAACAAGTTTAAATGCTGCGGGTGATTTTTCTTTAAACGAAGATAAAACAGATTTGGTGATGAATAAGTTGAATAGTATCAATATTGGTTATTCATATAAATTTAATGAGCAATGGCGTGCGAACTTATCGGCTTCAATGTTTGATTATGATGATGACACGGCTTATGCCAAACTCAACCCAGATGCCAATAAACGCTTAACGGACTACGCAGCTAACGTCTTTTATTCACCAATTGAGCAAATGGATATTGGAATGGAATATCACCAAGGCAAACGAGAAGTGTTCGATGGCCGAACCGCTGATGTGTCACGCATAAACTTTGTATCAATGTATAAATTCTAAAATAGGGCGTAATTAAAAATGGA
Organism: Acinetobacter sp. 1424608; assembly: GCF_000588255.1. Classification (NCBI taxonomy): domain Bacteria; kingdom Pseudomonadati; phylum Pseudomonadota; class Gammaproteobacteria; order Moraxellales; family Moraxellaceae; genus Acinetobacter; species Acinetobacter sp. 1424608. The sequence continues at coordinate 101,188 of NZ_JFXL01000007.1, read as the reverse complement.
AAAAATAGTTGAGCCCAATGCAGAAAATATACTGTCAAAAAGCTTTATTTTTATCATGGCAATGACATGTGGAATTTGTGCGGGTTCAAACTATTATAATCAGCCCTTAATCTATTCCATTGCAGAAGCATTAAAAGTCAATGCCGAACAAGTCGCCTTAACTATTGTGATTAGCCAACTGTCATATGCACTTGGCCTTTTTATATTGGTTCCCTTAGGCGATTTCTTTGAAAAACGTAGTTATATTTGCTTGCTCATGTGTTGTACGGGCCTTGCACAAGTGGGGTTATCTTTAAGTCAAACTTTGCCAGCTTTATATGGCTTTACCTTTTTAGCAACATTCTTTTCGATTGCGACTCAAGTTTTAGTTCCCTTTGCCGCAGGTTTAGCCAGCCCGAAAAAAAGCCCTCAAGTTGTAGGCACCCTCATGAGTGGTTTGTTCTTAGGAATATTATTGGCGCGCTCTATTGCAGGCTTACTTTCTACAGTTTGGTCTTGGCATGCGGTTTATTTAATTAGCGGAATTGTCATTTTGGTGTTTGCTTGGGTAATGTGGGTAAAGTTACCAGTGGCGCGAAAATCCCATCAACTCAATATTCTACAGATTTATGGTTCGTTATTTTCATTAGCTGTTCATCAGCCTCATTTGCTGCGCCGTGGTTTTGCTGGCGGAATTGGCTTTGGTATTTTGACTCTCATTTTTACCACCATGACTTTTATTTTAGCGAATGAGCCTTATCATTTTAACGATTTCCAGATCGGTTTATTTGGAATTGTTGGATTGGCTGGCGTGTTTGCGACCCCATGGGCAGGCAAGAAAATTGCAGCAGGCCTTGAAAATAGGATTGCATTGGTTTGTATGGCACTATTAATGAGTGCATGGATACCACTATTTTTTGCACAGCAGTCTTTGGTTGCCTACGCTGTTGGCGTGATTATGGCGTATTTTGGTTTGTCAGCATTTCATGTACTCAACCAAAATCTGGTCTACCGGATTTCGGCCGAGGCACGTTCCCGTATTAATTCAATTTATATGACTTTATATTTTGGTGGAGCCGCCTTAGGTTCTTTTATTGCGGTGTATGCTTGGAAACACTGGGGATGGGAAGCATGTGCTGCTTTAGGTTTAGCAATGGCAATAACAAGTTTCGTGATTGATCGCTTAGATTTTTATGAAATGGGTAAGATTACCAAGCAAGAAAAAGCTCCATAAACAGGAGCTTTAAAATTTTATTATTTGCGAATAATCATTAAGGTTGCCGAAGCAAAAGCATACACCTTGCCGTTTTCATCTACGATTTTACCTTGGGTACTAATAATATTATGGCCCGCATTAATCAACTCGGCTGTCGCATAGTAAGACGTATCAACTTGCATAGGACGAATCATTTTTACATTTAAATCAATAGTTCCATAACCAACGCCATGTTCAAGTAGGGTATGAGCTGCGCTGCCTGTTGCTGTATCTAAAGCTGTAGCGCAAAAGCCGCCGTGTACACCGCCTTGTATATTTCTATGTTCTTTGCGAGGGGTAACTTTATAAGTTGCTTTACCTTCGGAAACTTCAACGAGTTCCATCGGTATGGTGTGAGCCATAGGTGATGGTGAAACTTCACCATTTTTTAAAGCGGTTAAAAACTCAAGACCTGTGTATTTCGGGCTTTCCATAAATCATCCTTGCATGATTAAGCAGTCTAATCACCATACTATAAATTGAATTTTTACGGAATAAAATTTTGCAATACAAAATATAAATTTATTCTAGTTAAGAGAGGTTAACTACTTTTTATATTAAATTTATATTTAAAAACATATGTTTATATTTTATCTCTATAGCTAAGTTAGGATAATTTTATTAAATTAGTGAAAATATATTTTGCTATAAGAAATTTTTTGATATTTTGATGAGATTGAAACAATAAAAGTCCATTTTAAGGAAAAACGTTATCTGCCCATGACACAGGCAGAGAGGTGAAAGGAAAAAAACTATGCCTTTATACAAAGCTCCATTACGCGATATGCAATTTGTACTGCATGAAATGCTTCAAACAGAACAGAACTATCAAGGTTTAAGCAAATATCAGGAAAGCGTAAATCGAGAATTAATTGATCAATACTTAGAGGCAGCAGCAGATTTTTGTGAAAATGAATTGGCACCGATTAACCAAAATGGCGATCAAGAAGGCTGTCATTTAAATCAAGGTGTGGTGACAACGCCGAAAGGTTTTAAAGAAGCCTACCAAAAATATGCCGAGCTTGGATTTACCTCTTTAACCGCCGATCCGGAATATGGTGGGCAAGGCTTACCGACATTGCTACGAATTGCGATTTCTGAAATGTTATGTGGTTCCAATTGGGCGTGGGCAATGTATCCGGGGTTGTCTCATGGTGCAATGAGAACAATTGAGCACCATGGGACCGAGCAACAAAAACAGAAGTTTTTGACTAAACTCATTAGCGGTGTTTGGACCGGAACCATGTGTTTAACCGAATCACATGCAGGCTCAGACCTTGGCTTAATTAGAACAAAAGCAGAGCCAAATCCGGACGGTAGTTACTCCATTACAGGTGAAAAGATTTTTATTTCAGCAGGAGAACATGATCTTTCTGAAAATATTATTCATATTGTTTTAGCCCGTTTGCCTCAGGCGCCTGCAGGGACTAAAGGTATTTCTTTATTTATTGTGCCTAAATTTAATGTGAGTGATGACGGTCAGGTGTTGGACCGTAATAAAGTCGTTTGTAGTGCGATTGAACATAAAATGGGGATTCATGGAAATGCGACCTGTGTGCTGAATTTTGATGGTGCCAAAGGTTATTTAATTGGTCCTGAAAATCGCGGGCTCAATTGTATGTTTACCTTTATGAATACCGCACGTATTGGAACAGCCGTACAAGGGCTTGCTGCTTCTGAAATCTCATTTCAAGGCGCGTTAAGTTATGCTAAAGAGCGTCTCGCTATGCGTTCGTTATCTGGTCCTAAATATCCTGAGAAAAATGCCGATCCAATTATTGTGCATCCCGCTGTACGTTCAATGTTAATGACACAAAAAGCGTTTTCTGAAGGTGGCCGTGCACTGGCTTACTTTCTAGCTCAGCATGTCGATATTGTCGAAAGCTCAAACGATCAGGAACAGCAAAAACACTCCGATGAATTGCTGGCTTTTTTAACGCCGATTGCTAAGGCCTTTTTAACAGAGTCGGGTAATGAGTCTGCAAAGCATGGTGTTCAAGTATTTGGTGGTCATGGCTTTATTGTTGAACATGGCATGGAGCAAATTGTACGTGATGCACGTATCTCGACATTGTATGAAGGTACAACTGAGATTCAGTCTTTAGATCTACTCGCACGTAAAGTCCTCAAGTCGGAAGGCAAACTTCTAAAGAACATGACCGATTTGATTGATCAGTTTATTAGCCAGTACCAATCAAATGAAGTGCTGAAACCTTATTTAGAAAAATTAGCTGAGCTTAAGCAGCAATGGCTGTCACTGACCAAATCTATTGCAGAGAAAGCCAAGCACAACCCAGAAGAAATAGGGGCAGCTTCAGTGGATTATCTTTATTTTTCTAGTTACGTCGTGTTCGCGTATTTGTGGGTTCGAATGGCACAAGTTGCCCATGAAAAATTAGAATCGGGTACACAAGAGCAAGCTTTTTATAAAGCAAAATTAACGACTGCTAAGTTTTTCTATCAAAAACTTTTACATCGTACACAGAGCCATGCTGCTTCTATTGAGTCTGGAGCTGATCCTGTGATGGAGCTCGATCAAGATGCTTTTGCATTTTAGCAACTAGTAATTTTTAGAATCACTGGGTGAAATTGACATGCGAAATTTTACCTAGTGATTAAATTTGTAATTTTAGACTCATCAGTTTTTGGTAGGAAAAACCAGTTGAGTCAAATAAATAGAGGGTTAACATAAGCATTAAAACGTGAATTTTCATCAAATATTGATGTTGGACAAGGACTAAGGAAAGAAAATCATGAATGCTTATTATCAATTACTGAATAGAACAATTGGTCCTCAAGGTGAAGTGATTGCTCATTATTGCTCAACTGTTCATGCACAAGGTGCTTGGAACCCTCATGAACAGCATATGGCGCCTGCAAGTGGCGTGATCGCAGTAGAGTTAGAACAGTTTTCACCACGACAAGATATGCGAATTGGTCGAATTAGTTTTGATATTTTTGGATTGATTGCATTTGGTGAATTTACGATTAAAACACATGTCATTCGTGCCGGTAAAACGATTGAATTGATTGAAGCAGAACTACAAGCACAAGGTAAAACTTGTATTGTGGCTAGAGCATGGCGCATGTGCACTCAAGACAGTTCCGAGATTGCGGGGCTTGAAGATCAACCAATTCATCATCCTGATACCTTTACCGAATGGACGGGTATGAAAAGATGGCCGGGTGGTTTTATCCAGACATTAGTCACTAAAACTGATGATCAGCATCGCGCAGGTAAAGGCATTGTTTGGCTAAACAATGATAAAGAAATGGTTGAAGGCCAGCCGACCACAGATTTTGCGCATTTAATTGGCATGGTAGATACCGCAAACGGCATTGTCCCAAGACAAGAAGGAGAATTTACTTGGGGCTTTCCAAATCTTGATTTACAAATCCACATGCACCGTTATCCGCAAGGTAAATGGTTGGGTCTGGAAACTGTTCAGCAATATGGTTCGGATGGCATTGGTTTAACCAGTGCAGTTTTACATGATGTGTATGGTCCATTTGGACGAAGCGAGCAGATTTTGACTTTACGTAAAATGACTAAATAAATTTTTGAGCCAATAAAAAAAGTCATCCCCAAGGATGACTTTTTTATTGAGATTTAATTGTTAGTTACGTACTTTTAGCAATGTTGGGGTAAGCTCATCCCAACGTTGTTTTGCAGCGTCCATTGCTTTTATTTTGATATGACCATAACCGCGGACTTCTGCCGGTAATTTTGCAATTTGTTCAGCAACTGCCAAGTTATGATTGTCTGGTGCCTCAACAAGTGCTTCAACAAATGCGATGTAACGGTCACGCCAAGCTTGTTCGTGTTGACGTTCTTCTTGACGCGCAAATGGGTCAAGGAAAGTTTCACGAAGCCATTGTAAACGAGCGAGCATCATCATCGGGAAACGCATCCAGTAACCAAACGCACGTTTACGGACATTTTTCAGACCACCGAGTAACGCTGGTGGAGCAAGATGATAGGTTAAACGTAAGCCTTTACCGAATTGGGTTTCGATCGATTCTTTGAAGCTTTTACCTGTTAGTAGACGTGCAACTTCATATTCATCTTTATAAGCCATAACTCTGTAAAGCTGAGTTGCAATCGTACCTGTTAACTCTTCTGGTAACTTTTTAGCTGCCAATTCTACAAGCGTGCGGTATTTAGCTGCATAAGCTTCATTCCAGTAGTCTGTTAAACGAGCAGAACGGTCTTCAATAAGTTCAGCTAAAGTTTGCGGAGTTTTGGTTTTTGGCATTGCTGCAAGTAAACGAGCAGCTAAAGTCGGGTCACTTGCAAGATGACAACCTACACGGAAAGCTTCGAGGTTCTTTTCAACAGCCGTACCATTTAGGCGAATTGCTTTTTCAATACTTTCACGTAATAGCGGAATGCGACCAGATTGCCATGCCATACCGAGTAATAACTGATTGGTATAAATTGAATCACCTAAGAGTTGTGTTGCAATACGAGCCGCTGGCAGAGAAACCAGTTGCCCTTGACGAACACGACCACGAAGACGGTCAATTAAATCGGTAATAGGCGCATACCAGTCACGAGATTTAATAAACTCAGAAGTAGGGGTACTGTCTTCATTCACAATAACCAAAGCATCATCTTTTAAACGAGATAGAGCAGCGCTACCACCAGCGACTACTGCATCTGCACCGATGAGTAATTCACATTGACCCGCCGGAATTTTGGTAGAAGAAATTTGCTCATCACTTGCTGCAAGTTGAACGTATGAATAAACCGTACCACCTTTTTGGGCAAGGCCGGCCATGTCCATAACACGTGTTGCTTTACCTTCGAGGTGAGCCGCCATACCAAGCAGTGCACCAATAGTCACAACACCTGTACCACCAATACCACCGACCATAATACGACTTGGAACGTCATATAACTGAGGAATAACGGGTGATGTTGGCCAGCCTGCACCAATACCTTCAAATTTAGCAGGACGTTTCATATCACGTGTATGAACAGTCACAAAACTAGGGCAGAACCCTTCGGCACAAGTGAAGTCTTTATTACAGCTACTTTGGTTAATTTGGCGTTTAGTGCCTAAAGCTGTTTCTACAGGTTCAATAGATAAACAGTTTGATTTTTTAGAACAGTCACCACAACCTTCGCAAATATCACTGTTAATGTATAAACGCTCAGCTGGGTCAGGGTAGGCATCACGTTTACGGCGACGGCGTTTTTCACTGGCACAGGTTTGTACATAAATTAAAGCGGTTACACCTGAAACTTCACGTAGCTCACGTTGAACTGCATCAAGCTCATTACGGTGGCGAATTTCTACACCCGCTGCAATACCGTCTTCTTCATTTAATAATTTAACTTCATCAGTGACAATCACTTGTTTTTTAATACCTTCGGCAGCGAGCTGGCGAGTTAACTGTGCAACGCTCAAATGCCCATCTACATGCTGACCACCTGTCATAGCGACCGCATCGTTGTAGAGGATTTTGTAGGTGATATTTGTTTTTGCAGCGATAGATTGACGAATTGCTAAGTAACCAGAGTGGAAATAGGTTCCATCACCAAGGTTTGCAAAAATGTGTTTTTCATTGGTAAATGGTGATGCACCCACCCAACTTACACCTTCACCCCCCATTTGAGAGAACGTTTCGGTACCACGGTCAAGTGAAACGGCAATATAGTGACAACCGATACCACCAAGTGCACGGCTACCTTCAGGGACGACTGTTGATGAGTTATGTGGGCAACCACTACAGAAATAAGGTTTACGTTCAGCAAGGTCAATCACACGTTTTGATTCTTGCTCTGCTTTTAGCAGTAAGTCGATTCTGCTTTGAATTTGTACTTTTAAGCTTTCTGGAATATCTAGTTTTAAGAAGCGAGCAGCCAGCATTTTTGCAATCGGTTCAGGCTGATACTCATAGTGACCAATGAGTGGTGCTTCTTCAATAGAGGTACTCCATTCACCTTTGCCATCAATCGCTTTACCAATAACGCGAGGACGTTTGTCATCAGGAAGTGAGTACAACTCATCTTTAATTTGTGTCTCAAGAATTGGACGTTTTTCTTCAACAACAATTAGCTCTTCTAAACCTTCGGCAAATTCACGTAGACCTTGTGGTTCTAGAGGCCAAATCAGCCCAACTTGATAAACACGTAACCCAAGCTGTTGGGCTGTTTCATCCTCAATACCTAAAATACGTAGGGCTTCAATGGTATCTAAATAACCTTTACCGCTTGCAGCAATACCAATACGGGCATTTTCACAAGGCCATGTTACGGTATTGATTTTATTCGCACGGGCATAAGCCAAAACAGCAGGTAAGCGATTTTTATAAAGACGTTCTTCTTGTTGAATACCATGATCTGGCCAACGAATATTAACGCCACCCTCTGGGAAATTGACATCTTTTGGTATAACAGGAGTGACACGGTCTAAATCGACATGAACAGAAGCTGAAGTTTCTACAATTTCACTGACCAGCTTCATTGAAGTCCACAGACCAGAAAAACGTGAAACAGCAATGGCGTGAACACCAAAGTCTAAAATTTGTTGAACGGATGTTGGGTAGAAAATTGGAATACCGCAACCAATCATGACATGTTCAGACTGGTGGGGAATTGTAGAAGATTTACAAGAGTGGTCATCACCAAATAAAGCAACGACACCACCACGTTCAGAGGTACCAGCTAAGTTAGCATGGCGGAGTACATCGCCTGAACGGTCAACACCCGGACCTTTACCATACCACCATGAAGACACTCCATCATATTTGCCTTGACCTGAAAGGTTAACTTGTTGGGTACCCCAAATTGCGGTAGCAGCCAAGTCTTCATTTACGCCAGGTTGAAATACAACATTATGGGATTTAAGTAATCCTTGAACTTGCCAAAGGAAACTATCATAGTTACCAACAGGAGAACCGCGATAACCAGAAATAAAACCAGCAGTATGATAACCATTAATCGCGTCACGGCGAGTTTGGGCAAGAGGCAAGCGAACAAGTGCCTGAATGCCGGTCATATATGCTGTACCGTTATCACTTACATATTTATCTTCAAGTGACACATCCTTTGTTGCAATAATATTTGGAGTGACTTTTGTAGCTATATTCATTTATATCTCCTTAGAATTTTTAGTAGCTCGGACTACTTTCTTTTTTCAACATCCAGTTGAATATTTGGAGCAAGTGACATACGAAATAAAAAAAAGATCGGTTCCTCTTCTTAAAAAAGAATTGGTGCCAATGTATGTACATTTAGTCATTGTGGTTGAACTAAACTGGTGCAACAATCCGTAATTTAGGAAAACATATTTACGTTATGCGCAAAAATCTCGATGGTGGACTATTGCATGCTATGCATGCATTCCTGAAAGTGATTGATAGCGGGAGTTTCACAGCAGCAGCTGAGCAGATGGATCTGACCACAGCACAGGTTTCACGTCTTATCAGCGAGCTAGAAACACGCTTAGGTACAAAATTAATACAACGCTCAACACGCCAGCAGGCCCTCACTGATATTGGTGCGACTTATGCAGAGCGCTGTCGCCAAGTCATTTCAATGGTGGATGAAGCAGAATCAGAAGTCACCGGAACGGCTTCTAAACCCAAAGGCCGTTTACGCGTATTAAGTATGGGTAGCTTTGGGCATCATTATGTTTTTCCAGTGATGGCCGAGTTTTGTAAACATTACCCCGAATTAACCGTGGAATATACGACTTCACAATACGTTCCGGACCTGTTGGCAAAAGGGGTCGATGTTAGCCTTTATCTGACTGAATCATTAACAGACTCACGGTTTGTTGCACGCAGAATTGGCACTATTTTTTCTGTTTTATGTGCATCACCTGCTTACCTAGAAAAACATGGGGTACCTGAGTCCCCCGAAGACTTAAAAAATCATGCCTGTTTACGCTTGGTAAATCCGTCTATTACACCAGATTGGCACTTATTAAATACAAGTGGTGAGTCTTACCAAATCGACATTGGTGGGCAACTCATTGCAGATAACCCTGAGTTATTATTAGATGTGGTACAACAGGATATGGGCATCGCATTATTGCCGATGTTTTCGACTTTAGATGCAGTTCAGAATGGAAGATTATGTCATATCTTGCCAGAGTGGCGTTCACCTGATATCGGGGTTTATACCTTATTGCCTTCACGCCATTTTATTGATGCCAAAACACGTGCATGGTTAGATTGGGTAGAAGAATATATTTCTCCAAGAATTGAAATGGATGCATCTTATTTTTATAAATAATGAGATAAATTTTTTAAGGATTACAATTGAAAAAGGATGAAGAATAATACGGATTAGAATAAAAATAGGGTAGAAAATGCTTCTTTTGAAAGAGGCATTTAATACAAAGATAAATAACAGATTTTAAAAAAATTGCATGAGGGATTGAGTCCCAATTCCTGAACAGAATGAGATAAAGATGAGATAGGATGATCTGGTATTTCACCTAATATTCAGCTTTATACCAGATGCTGAGCTACTTTAATTGATGACTAGGCACACTTGGTTTGCCAGTAAGCATTTGCATAATTCGACAAGCTTTTTCGGTTTAATACATTGCTAATATTTTGGCTGGCTTGCATCAGTTTTTCTAAATTAATGCCAGTTTCAAAACCCATGTGGGATAGTAAATAAAACAAATCTTCGGTCGATACATTACCTGAGGCGCCTTTGGCATAAGGGCAACCCCCAAGTCCTGCAAGAGACGAGTCAAAAACGCGAATACCTTGTTGTAAAGACTGATAAATATTGGCAATTGCCATACCATAGGTGTTGTGGAAATGGCCGGCTAAAACCTTGCTGTCGAGTTCAGCAAGGCAGGCTTGCCATACCTTTTGGACGCGATCTGGTGTTGCGGTACCAATGGTTTCACCTAAAGACACTTCATAGCAGCCCATGTCATAGAGTCGTTTAACCACTTTTACGACTTGCTCAGGGGCAATTGCGCCTTCATAAGGGCAATCGACTATACAAGAGACATAACCTCGCACACGGATGTTATGGGCTTTTGCCGCACTCATGACATCACTAAATTTTTCAAAGCTTTCCTCGATTGAGCAGTTAATATTTTTACGGGTAAAACTTTCAGAAGCTGCGGTAAACACCGCAACCTCTTTGCATCCTACGGCTTGAGCAGTTTCAAAACCTTTAATATTTGGAGTGAGCAGGCTAAATTGCACATCGGTTGTTTGGGGTAACAGCTTAAATAGCTCATCACTTTGAGCCATTTGCGGCACCCATTTTGCCGAAACGCATGAACCGACTTCAATCGATTTTAAGCCCGCACTGATTAGGTCATTAATGAAATTTAAGCGCTGTTCGACAGTTAAAGCCTGCTTTTCGTTTTGGAGGCCGTCTCTGGGACCAACCTCCACGATTTTGACAAATTCACTCATGCAACTTCCTCCTGTGCAGGTTGAAATTCCACAAGCTCATCGCCAGCTTTGACCTGATCACCAACTTGGAAGTAGGAATCTACAATCACGCCGTCTTTAGGAGCACGGATGGTATATTCCATTTTCATTGCTTCAAGCGTCATTAAAATATCGTCTTTCTTCACGCTATGATTTGCACTGACTAGCACTTGCGTGACCACACCCGGCATTGGAGCTTTTAAGTGACCTTCATCGGCTTGGCTATCTGCCTGATTAAAGTCTTGGCGAATATAAGCAAACTTATAGCTTTGTCCATTTTGGAACAAGGTAATGCCTTGCTGACTTTGGTTAAAAGACAGCTTTTGCTGAGTTCCACCAATTTGAACAGAGGCAGTATGCGTATTAATCAATTGGCCAGAAATCGGGTAGCTTTGACCGTTATATTCTGCGGTGAAGCCATCTTCATTTGAGGCAAATTTGATTTGGATATTTTGGTTTAAATAATTCAGTTTAATACTGTGCTGATAAGCAATATTTAAACGCCAAAGTGGCTGAGCTTGCCAAAGCTGTTTTTGGCTTGAGCTGTTGTTATTAAGTTGGCTTAAAAACTCAATAAATGCCGCTGCTACTACCAGTTCAGGTTTGATCTCTTCAGGGCTAAACAAGAAGTTTTGTTCACGCTGAATCAGGTTGGTATCAAGCTTAGCTTGTTTAAACGATTCGCTACGTACAATCTTTTCAAGAAAAGCAATATTGTTGCCTAAGCCATCGACATGGAATTGGCTCAAAGCATTTTGCATTTGAATAAGCGCAGCTTCACGGTTTTTACCCCATACAATGAGTTTGGCAATCATTGGGTCGTAATAGGTCGTGATTTCATCGCCTTCAACAATACCGCTATCTACACGCACATATTGGTTTTGCGTTGGGTAGTGCAGATAGTCAATTTTACCGATTGCAGGTAAAAAGCCTTTTTCAGGTTCTTCAGCGTAGATACGTGCTTCGAGCGCATGTCCGTGAATGCGTAATTCGTTTTGTAGTTTAGGCAAAGGTTCACCATAAGCCACACGAAGTTGCCATTCGACCAAGTCTTCACCTGTAATCATTTCAGTAACAGGATGTTCGACTTGCAGACGGGTATTCATTTCCATGAAATACGCCGTACCGTCTTGTTCTACAATAAACTCGACCGTACCTGCACCAACATAATTTACGGCGCGTGCAGCATCAATTGCAGCTTGGCGCATTGCCTCGAGCTTTTCGCTTGGCATTTGTGGAGCAGGGGCTTCTTCTAGCACTTTTTGGTGACGGCGTTGTACCGAACAATCACGTTCAAACAAATGTACGTAGTTGCCATGTGTATCGCCAAACACTTGCACTTCAATGTGGCGCGGTTGAATCACATAACGCTCAATCAAGACATCATCATTACCAAAGCTCGATTTGGCTTCACGTTTACAAGAGGCTAAGGCATGCAGAAAATCTTCACTGCGTTCAACCAGACTCATGCCTTTACCACCGCCGCCAGCACTGGCTTTAATTAAAACAGGATAGCCAATTCGGTCTGCCTGTTGCTTTAAAAAGTCAGCATCTTGGTTAGTTCCGTGATAGCCCGGCGTTAAAGGGACACCTGCTTTTTCCATTAAAGCTTTCGAGGTTGCTTTTAAGCCCATCGCTAAAATGGCATCCACTGGCGGGCCAATAAAGCAAATGTTGTGTTGTTGGCAAGCGAGTGCAAACTGGTCATTTTCAGAAAGGAAGCCGTAACCTGGGTGAACCGCTTGGCTACCTGTATCAATGGCAGCTTGAATAATTCGATCAACCTGTAAATAGCTTTGCGTGGCAGGGGACTGACCAATATAAACCGCTTCATCTGCAAGTTTGACGTGTTGTGCATTTGCATCTGCATCTGAGTAAACGGCAACCGTTCTAATACCTAATTTTTTAGCTGTACGAATTACGCGGCAGGCGATCTCGCCACGGTTCGCAATTAAAATCTTTTCAAACATGATGATCGTCCTTAATTGTTGTTATTCGAGTTAGAAACCCAAGCAGGCTGCTGTTTATGTAAAAAGGCACTCAGACCTTCTTTTGCCTCACTGCCTTGACGAACTTGAGCAATATGATGTGCTGTCTGTTGCAGCAAGTCATTGCTCATGGTCTGGTTGCTCACCATTTGAATGAGTTGTTTGGAGGCCGTTTGAGCGTGCGGGCCACCGAGTAATAGAGCATCAATAATTTCTTGAACTTTTTTATCTAAGTCTTCGGCATCTGCTACTTCGTGGGCCAAGCCAATTTGTTTGGCTTCACGTGCTGAAATCCGTTCGGCAGTTAAGAAGTAACGGGAAGCTTGTCTTGCACCAATCGCACGAATCACATAAGGACTAATGGTAGATGGAGCAAGACCTAAACGAACTTCAGAGGTTGCAAACTTGGCATCAGTGCTGGCAATGCAAATATCACATGCCGACGCTAAGCCCATACCGCCGCCAAAGGCAATGCCATGCACGCGGGCAATAGTCGGTTGTTTAAGTGTTGCAAGTGCATCAAGCATTTGCGCAAGTTTTAATGCATCTGCTTCATTTTCTGCTGAAGATGCCTGACCTGCCTGTTTCATCCAGTTGAGGTCGGCACCTGCTGAAAAGCTTTTGCCGCGACCTGCTAAAACCACAACACGAATGTCATCACGTGTATTGATTTGCTTAAAGCAGGCATGCAGCTCTTCAATGACTGTCGTATTAAAAGCATTGTGTAATTCAGGGCGGTTCAGCCAAATATAGGCAACCTGACCTTGTTGTTCGAGTTGTAAAAATTGATAGCTCATATACACCTCTTACATGCGGAACACGCCAAATTTGGTTGGCTGGATTGGAGCGTTCATGGCAGCAGCAAGGCTTAAACCAAGTACCTGACGGGTTTGAGCTGGGTCGATTACACCGTCATCCCAAAGGCGGGCAGACGCATAGTATGGATGGCCTTGGCGCTCGTATTGTTCACGAATGGGTTGTTTAAATTCGTCTTCTTCTTGCGCTGACCACTCGGCACCTTTTTGCTCAATCTGGTCACGTTTTAAAGTCGAAAGTACGCTGGCTGCTTGTTCGCCGCCCATCACTGAAATACGAGAGTTCGGCCATGTCCATAAAAAGCGTGGTGAATAAGCGCGGCCGCACATACCATAGTTACCTGCACCAAACGAACCACCAATAATCAGGGTGAGTTTAGGTACATTTGCGGTGGCAACTGCCATCACTAATTTAGCGCCGTGTTTGGCAATCCCTTCATTTTCATACTGGCGACCAACCATAAAGCCAGTAATGTTTTGTATAAATAACAAAGGAATATTGCGCTGTGTGCACAGCTCAATAAAGTGCGCGCCTTTTTGAGCAGACTCGGAAAATAAAATTCCGTTATTGGCAATAATCCCGACTGGCATGCCGTAGAGAGAAGCGAAACCCGTTACAAGTGTTGAGCCAAAGCGGGCTTTAAACTCGTCAAAACGAGAGCCGTCTACAATACGCGCAATCACTTCACGTACATCAAAAGGTTTACGCGCATCACTTGGCACCACGCCATAGAGTTCCGATGCATCAAATAATGGTTCATCAATTTGCTTATTTAACTCATTTGGCTTTTTATTTAAGTTAGCAACAATGTTTCGTGCAATCGCAATGGCGTGTTCATCATTTTCAGCTAAGTGGTCAGCTACACCTGAAAGACGTGTGTGTACATCGCCCCCGCCTAAATCTTCACTGCTTACCACTTCGCCAGTTGCAGCTTTTACCAAAGGAGGGCCGCCTAAGAAAATCGTACCTTGATTGCGGACAATAATGGTTTCATCAGACATGGCAGGCACATAAGCACCACCTGCGGTACAGCTACCCATTACCACAGCAATTTGGGCAATACCTAGGCTCGACATGCGTGCCTGATTATAGAAAATACGCCCAAAGTGATCACGGTCTGGGAAAACCTCATCTTGCATTGGTAAATAAGCACCGCCTGAATCTACTAAATAAATACAAGGCAAGTGATTTTGTTCAGCAATTTCTTGTGCGCGTAAATGCTTTTTAACCGTTAGGGGATAATATGTTCCACCCTTAACCGTTGCATCGTTGGCAACGATCATGCAAGTTACGCCGTTGACTTGACCAATACCTGCAATCACACCCGCAGCAGGAACATCATCTTCATAAACGTTGTACGCTGCCAATTGACCAATTTCTAAAAATGCCGTGCCGACATCAATCAGTTGATCAATACGTTCACGAGGTAAAAGTTTACCTCGAGCCAAATGTTTTTGACGGGCATTTTCACCACCGCCTAAAGCAATACGCTGGGCAACTTGTTTGAGATCTGTGACCAATGTTTGCATGGCTTGCTGGTTTGTTTTGAAGTCTTCGCTTCGAACATTAATCTTGCTTTGTAATTGGTTCATAAGATGCGTCCTTATTTATAATTATTATTTGGTTTCATTGAAAAGTTCGCGGCCAATCAACATACGGCGAATTTCAGAAGTTCCCGCACCAATTTCATAAAGTTTGGCATCGCGCCATAAACGGCCAGCAGGGAATTCATTGATATAACCGTTGCCACCTAAAGTCTGAATGGCTTCACCAGCCATCCATGTTGCTTTTTCGGCAGCATATAAAATGGCACTTGCGGCATCTTTGCGTAAGCTGCGGTCATGATCCGCTTTGTCGCAGGCAGCACCAACAGCATAAACGAGAGCTTTACATGCAAGCCATGTTGAATACATATCGGCAAGTTTGCCTTGCATAAGCTGGAATTCACCTAAAGCCTGACCAAACTGTTCACGCTGATGTAAGTAGGGAATAACGACATCTAAGCAAGCATCCATAATGCCTAAAGGTCCGGCACTTAAAACTGCTCGTTCATAATCCAAACCACTCATGAGTACTTTAACCCCGTTACCCACACCACCGAGTACGTTTTCAGTAGGAACTTCTACATTGTCAAAGAACAGTGGGTAAGTATTAGAACCACGCATACCGAGCTTATCTAAGTGGTTGCCGTGACTAAAGCCTTTCATACCTTTTTCAATCAAGAATGCGGTCATGCCTTTAGGGCCAGCTTGTGGATCAGTTTTAGCGTAAACGACCAGTACATCTGCATCACCGCCGTTGGTAATCCACATTTTTGAACCGTTTAAAACAAAGTGATCACCTTTTTGCTCGGCGCGTAATTTCATGCTGACCACATCAGAGCCGGCATTTGGCTCAGACATGGCAAGGGCACCCACATATTCACCGGAAATTAATTTTGGTAAATACTTTTGTTTTTGCTGCTCGTTACCGTTACGGTTAATTTGGTTTACACATAAATTAGAATGAGCACCATATGACAAGCCAATAGCTGCCGAAGCACGAGAAATTTCTTGCATGGCAATAATATGAGCTAAATAACCCATATTGGCACCGCCATATTCTTCAGAAACCGTCATGCCTAAAAGGCCCATATCTCCGAATTTTTTCCAGAGATGTGCAGGGAATTTGTTGTCTTGATCAACTTGTTGGGCAATTGGTGCAATTTCCTTTGCACAAAATGCGGCTACCGAATCTTGAAGCGCAATTAAAGTTTCATCTAGACCGAAATTCAAGCTGCGTAGGTTCATGATATTTTCATCCTATTGGTTATATTTGTTGTCCATAAAATATTTTGTGGGTATTTGATAAGTAACATACAATGATTTTTTGAAAAAGTGAATACGGATTCATAAAATGATTTACAATTCATTTTATTTGTTAGAGAATAAATTATGAGCTATAAACGATCATCTTTAATGCAAGAGCGGATGGAGCAAAATCGTAAATCGATTTTGAATTCAGCTAGAAAAATAATTTCAGAAGGAGGATTTAAGGACGCACAAATACAAACAATTGCAGAGCAAGCAGGTGTATCTAGTGGACTGGTTTATCGCTACTTCGATAATAAAAGCCAAGTGCTAATAGAAGTTTTGTCTGATGCCATTAATACAGAGCTATTGGTCATCGATTCGATTACCGAAAGTGACTTATCGGCAAAGCAGAAATTACACAAGGCGGTGGCAACTTTTGTAAAACGGGCACTGAATAGTCCTCAGCTTGCGTATTCACTCATGTTTGAACCTGTCGATTCCACGGTTGAACATGAACGTTTTCGTGTGAAGCAATTGATTAAACAAAGTATTAAAAAAATACTTGCGGATGGAAATGCAAGTGGTGAGTTTGTCTTGGATGATTTAAACACAGCAGCACTTTGTGTAGTCGGTGCTATGACCTATGTGGTCGTTGAACCTCTAGACCCAGCTCAAAATACAAAGTTTGATCATGCGCACAAAGACTATTTTTCAAAACAGATTGCTGACTTTTGTGTAGATGCTGTGCAAAAGAAATAGGGCATATAAAGGATAAAACGACACAAAATAAGTAGTTTGGAAAAGTAGTTGCAGTAACAACAATTAGATCAGGTAAGAAGAGAATTAGAAGAATCAAGGAGAATGATTCAATGCAACAAGAACGGTTAAGCTACGCCTCGGGACCAAGTACACAACCCTTATTGGGTATGACGATTGGTGAACAATTTGATCAGGCCTGTCAGCAATATGCTGAAAAGGAAGCAATCGTTAGTTTTCATCAAAACAGACGATTAACCTATAAAGCTTTACAGGATGAAGTAAACGCTTTTGCGTGTAGCCTTTTAAAATTGGGATTAAAAAAAGGAGATCGATTAGCGATTTGGTCACCTAACTGTGTGGAATGGACGGTAACCCAATTTGCAGCTTTTAAAGCAGGGATTATCTTAGTTAACCTGAATACAGCTTATAAAAGTCATGAACTTGAATATGTGTTGAATAAAGTCTCGTGCAAAGGATTGATTATTGCATCTCAATTTAAAACGACGGATTACCAAGAATTACTCACAAAAATTGCCCCTGAGTTAACCACCTGTAAAGATAAAGTGCTCAGTTCAGAGCGACTGCCGCATTTAAAATTTGTCATTAAAATTGATGACCAACAACATACGGGTATTTATCGTTTTAGTGATTTAGTCACCACACCAACTTCTGAACAGCTAGAACAATTAAAACAATTAGCCAGACAGCTCCAGTTTGATGAAACCATTAATATTCAATTTACCTCAGGTACAACAGGTAACCCGAAAGGGACCATGTTAACCCACCATAATATTTTAAATAATGGTTATTTTGTCGGTGAAGGCATCCGTTTAACTGCTCAAGATAAAGTCTGTATTTCTGTGCCATTGTTCCATTGTTTTGGCATGGTGATGGGGAATTTAGCGTGTGTAACGCATGGGGCAACCATGGTCTATCCATCGGCTGTATTTAATCCTTTAGAAACTTTAAAAGCGATTCATCAAGAACGTTGTACGGCAGCTTATGGCGTACCAACCATGTTTATTGCCACTTTAGAGCATGAACAGTTTAATGAGTTTGATCTGTCGAGCTTAAGAACAGGCATTATGGCAGGCAGTCCTTGTCCACGTGAAATTATGCAACGTGTCATAGACCGAATGCATATGTCGGAAATTACCATTTGTTATGGCATGACAGAAACCTCGCCAGTGAGTGTACAAAGCTCGGTAAACGATTCAATCGATAAACGGGTAAGCACAGTTGGGCATGTTCATCCGCATGTTGAAATTAAAATTGTCGATCTAGAAGGGCAAATTGTTCCGCAAGGCACATTAGGTGAGTTATGCGTTCGTGGTTATTCAGTGATGGCCGGTTATTGGGGTGAAGAAGAAAAGACCCGTGAAGTGATAGATGCTGCTGGTTGGATGCATACGGGTGATATTGCCGAGATGGATCAAGACGGTTTTATTAAAATTAAAGGCCGCATTAAAGATGTCGTGATTCGCGGAGGAGAAAACCTCTTTCCAAAAGAGATTGAAGACTTTTTATATACCCATCCAGATGTAAGCGATGTACAGGTGATTGGCTTGCCAGATGCGAAATATGGTGAAGAACTTTGTGCATGCATTATTTTGCATGAGCATCACCAAGTCGATGAAGACAGCATTCGCCAATTTTGCAAAGAGCATATTTCTCATAACAAAGTGCCGCGCTATGTCCGATTCTTTAATGAGTTTCCAATGACTGCTTCTGGCAAAGCGCAAAAGTTTAAATTGCAGGAAATTATGCGAGCTGAACTTAATTTAACGGGCAATGTCTTTGACTAAATAAGTTAAAAGCTCGTTCAAAGTGCAGAAAATGATAAACCGAAAGGTAGTTTAAAAAAGGATAAAACAAAATGGCAAAAGACTTTAATAGCCCTAAAGTAGTTGAAGGATATGATGCGCATATTCGTAAATTAATTCCGGGTTATGAAGTCATCCATCTACAGGTGGATGCCATTTTACAGTCGGTGTTGCCACCAGATGCTCATGTCTTAATTGTGGGCTGTGGTACGGGTTATGAACTCGAATATTTACTTAAAAGACATCCAAACTGGCAATTTACAGCAGTCGATCCATCTTTAACCATGCTGCAAAAAGCTCAGGAGCAGGTTGAACTTTTAGGTAAATCTACCCAAGTCACTTTTGTACATGGTGATACTTCAGCACTGCCTTTGGAACCATGTTTCGATGCTGCATTGTCTATTCTTGTGGCGCATTTTATTGCAGATGACATAAAACCAACCTTCTTTAAGGATATTTATGATCGCTTAAAAGAAAAGGCGCCTTTACTTACTTATGACCTCATGACTTGTGTAAATCCACAGCAGCTTCAAGCATTGCGTTATTTGTGCTTGGCTCAAGGGTTAACAGAAGAACAATGTCAAAAAATGTTGGAGCGTATGGCGGAGGACTTTTTTAGCTTAACGACTGAAGGATATATAAAACTTTTGGAAAAGACGGGCTTTGAAAGTGTACAGCCTTATACGCAAATTTTGACTTATCAGGGGTTTATTGCAAAAAAATAATACTATTGGGGAATATAAATAAGGGGTTAAAACTGAATATTCTCAATGTGGAAGAGAATATAAAAAATGAAAAATTAAAAAGTTGCTTTTGCTGCGTTAGGGAGGATACGGCTAAAAAATATGAGGGAGGGTCTTTCTTGTGAAAGAAAGGCAAATTTTTAAGGATCTATTTTAGATAGGTACATAACAAAAAGGATGTCGAGACTTTTAAGACTACTTAAAGGTCTAAAGGAAAATTTCATGATGAAAGTTTTAAATACAACGGTTCAAAAAAACTTGTTGGCAGTTTCTGTGACTCTACTTATGCCTTCTGCTTTTGCTGGTCAAGTAAACCCTGAAATAGAGCAACTTCGCCAAGAAGTAAACGAATTACGGGCAATGCTACAGGCAGATATACAAACTCAAAAATCTTTAAGCCAAGAAAAAGTAGAACAAGTTGCTCCTGTGGCTACTCAAGCTCCACAATCCATACAACAAGTATTAACTAAATCGGGTACAGAATTTAACTTATATGGTTATATACGAGCAGATGCTTCTTACCAAATTAAGGGTGCATCTACGATGTATAACAATATTAGTGGAGTTCCACTTGAACATACGCCAGAAGAATCTGCACAAAAAGACCAATTGCACAGTACGGTTTATGTGACTCGTTTCGGATTGAATTTTAAAACACCAACAACTGCTGGTGATGTGGGTGGAAAGTTAGAAATGGACTTTTTTGGGGCGGCTACTCGTGATCAGTTCCGTATACGCCATGCTTATTTAACTTTTGATAAATGGTTGATTGGTCAAACATGGTCGACATTCATTGCCCCTGAATATTACCCAGAAACAATCGATGCAGGAACATTTGTAGGCAGTGCTTTACTTAGATCGCCAATGGTTCGCTATAGCGATAATTTAACGGCAAATACAAGTTTTGCAGTTTCAGTTGAAGACCCGAAATATACTGCTGCAACAGATCCAGATAATAAAATGCGTTTACCCGCTTTAGTCGGGCGTTTAAATCATAAATTTGCTAATGGTTCGATGCTTTCGGGGCGTAGTTTTGTCGCTGAAAAAAGAACTAATAATGATAGTGAGTGGGCTTGGGGCGTAGGCCTAGGCGGTAAATATCAGATTACCCCCGATACTTTACTTAAAGCCGATTATTACCATGTCAAAGGCGATGGACGTTTCTTGTTATGGAGCAACAGTGGCTATGCAATAGATGAGCAGAACAACATGCATAGCAATGAATTTGATACGGTGTCTTTGGGAGTAACTCATCAATTCACGCCAAAAATTCGCTCGACTTTAGCTTATGGCTATATGAAAGCTAAAGACGATAACCGTTTTGCCGAATTACAGCATAATAGTACGACTCAAAACAAACAGCTTTGGCAGGGCTGGGCAAATACGATGTATAACCCATACAAGCCAATTACCTTAGGTGTTGAATATGTATATGGCGAACGAGAAACTTTCGATGGTCGAAACGGGGTGGATAACCGCTTCAACATGATAGCAAGTTATGATTTCTAAATAGCTATTCCCATCAGATGAAAGGTTCACCTGATGGGGCAATCATTAATTTTTAGTAATTTGATCTAAATCTACCAATTCCGCCATATGTTGATTACCACGATCATTAGGATGTAAATGATCTCCAGAATCATAAATTGGATTTAATCGATTGGGATGTTTTGGATCTTTTAAGCCTTCATCAAGATCAAGTACACCATCAAATGTATGGCTGGTTCTTATCCAGTGGTTAATGCGCTGACGTAATTGATCTTTGTTGGGTTGATAGTAATTATCTAAAGGGGTATTGGGTAAAGCACCAGAAAACGGAAGTAAGGTTGCACCAATTACCTGAATACCTTGCTTGTGAGCTTCATTTACAACACGTTGATAACCTTTAGTTAAGGCTTCAAAAGAAGGTATTTGCTGTTTAGGAGCAAACGCTGTGCCGGGCCATGAAATATCATTTATACCAATTAAAACGATTAAAGTTTTAACATCTGTATATTGAAATATTTCATTGTTTAAACGTTTTAAAACACTATCGCCCATACCATCGGTAAGCAATCGATTTCCTGAAATTCCGCTATTAATTACCGCTACTTGATGGGGAGATAAACGCTTAGCCAAAAAATCGGTCCATCTCGTATTCGCATCTAAGGTTGCAGTCGCTCCATCGGTAATTGAGTCTCCAATAACAGCAACCACCTGAGCTTTTTCTTTGGGTTTTACCTCGATTGCAGACAGTAATAATCGTGCTGTTGTAGTTTTTGCATTCGTAGGCGCATTTAAATTTGTTGTCTGATTTCCACTAATGAGCCAACTGGTTTGTTTGGCATCCCAATGAAATGTTTTAAACGTTGTAGGCTTTTGAATAAAGCTATTCACCACCAATTGAGCATGATCGGGAACAGCTAACTTGATTGGATCACTCACTAGTTGTTTGCCAGGTAAAATTTTTGCTTTAAGTTGACCAGAAAAATAAACGGAATAGGTGCTCTTAGATTTTGGAGTTACTGCGTTCGCTAAACCAATCGTTGTTTGATCAATATAAAGCGGTTGCTCGCCATATTGATTGGTAAAAACAAGCCGAACAGCTTCACCACCTAAACTAATTTGGCTTACCTGCCTAATTGTTTGGTTGGATATTTGCTCTGGAATGAGTGTCGGAAAAACGAAATCTTTATTCCAGACTTTTTGGGGGCTGGCAGACCAAGTGGTAATCCAATGGTTCTTTGGTACTTCTGCTTGTACAACGCTCGTAAATAAAACCAGAGAAAATAGGGTAGCTTGAGAAAGTTTCATCTCGTGAACTCTTTGAAACGAATTAAAGTTATCTTGAAATAAATTGATGCCTTGTTATAGCGGGCTAAGCGGAATAAGATTTGTGAATACAATTCATAAATAAATTTTGTTATGTCTTATTTTGATATTAATCGATCTGGCGAGTTGGCAATTTTTATACGTGTAGTCGAGCTTGGAAGTTTTTCAGCCGTAGCACGAGCATGTGATATGACGCCGTCTGCGGTCAGTAAGTTAATTTCCCGTTTAGAAAAAAGACTTGGTGTCAGGTTATTGAACCGTTCAACACGTCAGTTTCAGCTTACCAGTGAAGGGTGTCAGTTTTATGAGCAAGGCCTTCAAATACTCAATAATTTAGATGAACTTGAACAATCTGTTACTGCTCACCATAAACCGCAAGGGCGAATTAGGATCCATACCAGCTTTTCATATTGGACTCACTTTTTATTACCTTGCATTAGTTTGTTTAATCAACGCTACCCGGAAATTGAATTAGAAGCTCATTTGAGTGATGAAGTAATTAACTTAGTTGAACAAAGAATTGATGTGGCGATTCGAACAGGACCTTTGAAAAGCTCCAATTTGGTAGCTCGCTCACTCGGGAGTACACATAAATATTATGTATGTTCACCTACATATATTGAAAAGTATGGTTGTCCCAAACATCCGGATGAGCTACATGCACATCGGCTTTTAGATGTAAGTTATCAACGCCAGAACAAAACCTGGTTATTCAAAAAAGCAACTCAGGAAATTAACTTAACGCCATCTAAAGTTTTAAAAGTAAATCAGGGTGAAGCAATTTTACAGTTAGCACTGGCAGGCGTTGGTATTGCTCAGCTGAATGAATTTCAAATTCAAAAAGCAATACAGCAAAAGCAACTCATCAAGATTCTTGAAGACTGGAATATTCATGCTTGTGAAGAATTCCATGCTGTCTGGATTGGTCATGATAAATATGTTCCAAATCGTGTTCGCGCATTTTTAGATTTTTTGGTAGAGCATGCTCCTATACAGTAACTCATTGTTTCCTTGCACTAAATTGGCACTGTTGCATAGTTTTATTCATTGTTTCTACAAAGTTCATTTTAGTATCAATATTCTGCAAGCTCACTTTTGGTAAGCTTTCTACAAATTGTGGTGAATAGTGCTGCTCTAACGAGCTATAGATACAATTACACTGTGAAAGGTCATGTCCCGCCCCAACACAACGTGTATTAAATTCATTTTTACTCATGGGTCTGCAGCCCATCAGATTTAAAACACTGAGTGTAACAAGGCTCACCAAAACAAAACGATAGAGAAAAAACATTGTTGTTACTCTGCATAGGTTGTTGTTATCGTTAAGTGATGTTGATAGAAGTTCTAATCTTTATATGGTATTTGAATACTTAAAACTTTTAACCCAAACTTATATAAAAAGGGTAGAAAAAAGATTTAAGTAAACGATTTTTGAACTCTATAGAAAGTTTTTATTTTTGAGAAATGGGTACGATCTCTAAAAATGCTTGAACAAATAAAAAATGCCGAATGTAAGTAAAATCAATAAAAGTACGTAAAAAATATAGAATAATAGTCATGAGTGACTCCTTGATTAAAAGAAGTTATGCCCACTCATTGCTAATCATTATGGTGGCGAAACGAAAGAGGGTTAGCAGACTGATACCTAAGAAACCAGCACACCCGAAGGTGTCCCACTCTCGTTCCTCCATCAAAGGCACGAGGGGCATCACACCAAAAAACGTGTTTTTTAGTGCACTTAGGTAGACGGTCTGCTAAAACCGACTGACAAAATTGGTCAGCGCGAGCATCATAAGCTGAGCATTGGGGTGGGTCAATTGCAAAAATAAAAGATTGATTTATATAATTTGATATAAATATTTGCCTGTTTTTATTTAGAAAATAGAAAAATTAAAAAATATAATGTGTATATAACTGTTTTTTATTTCACCTTTGGAGTTGTTTTTTAATCTTATATATCAAATATTTATTAATTGTTTATTTGTATAGTATGTCAATGTCGTTAATTAGATGTATCGTTTGGCTAAACTATTTAATAATTCGATTTTTATAACCTAGACGATGTAGTATAAACACTGCATGCCAAAAAATCACCAAAATTTCAATTGCAAGAAATGTAATTTTATTAATCATATTTTTGGGTTTTTACAAAAGCTTGCATAATCTACAAAAGTTAAGAGAACCACTGCGGTAGGCCAACATAAGATAATGTTATTCATAAACCTACATTTTAATATTTATAAAGGTGATTTAAATGGTAAGAATATTTTGTGCAGTAAGTATGGTGCTGGCAATTGCTATGGGCATGAGTGCTTGCCAAGACCGTAATTCAAGAAATGATGGCATGCATGGAGCAAGTGATCCAGCGACCTCTCATGATATGAATAAAAACTCGTAATAAATTAGTTTTTACTAAAAAAGCCTACTTTATAAGTGGGCTTTTTTTATCGTTATTTTATCTAAAGAATATAACTTAACAAGTAATCAAATATTTTAAAATAAAATATAAATCAATAATTTATGTTGTTTAAATGACTAGAATTTTTAGTGTTACTGAATTGTTGTAAAATGAATATATCTTTTCAAAAAGTTAATAAAACAAACACAATAGCTTACTTATATTCATCCAAAATTCATTTTAGTAATAATGAACTATAAAGGTAAGGATATGCCCCAATATTTAAAAATAGCTGAGAAAATATATCAAAATGTTAAAGAAAAAAAAGGTTTTACAGATGATCCGATGGAAGATCTTAACAACTTGATGATCGAACTCAGACAAGAAATAAAGGGGACAAAGTTAAAGCTTTTATATAATTATATTGATTTTGCCGAAATACTTATTAAGCCCTTGCAAGAGTCAAAAATTAAATTGGATTTAAGTCTTATTCCTAAAAGTAAGAATACTCAAGAATTTGTACTTTGGCTTGCTGGTTTTATTGAGCGAATTACTACAGGGGGCCAAGAGAAATTACCCCCAATTCGAGCTAAAATTACTTTCCCCGCCTATGCCTACGAAGAAACTTACCCCTCGCAGAAAAAGCCTGTAAATAATGGGGAAGAAATAATTGAATATTTTAAAAAAAATCAAAGTTGATTTTGAGGAAAGCCTGACCAGATTAACTGAGTCAGGCTTTATGTTTGATAGAACCTTTATGTTTAGTGATATTTAAGGTAGTACGTATGTTTGTATATTTTACAGATGGAACTTGCATTAATGATTCTGAAATTTATGGCGTAAAAGCTAAGCACGAGCAAAATAAATATGTAGTGGAAGTGACTATTAAGCCGACTCATGTACTCACTACAACCGTGAGCGTACAATTTAAGAAAGAAGTTTTTGATGATCCAAATTTAGCAAATCAGTACCTTAATCATAATTTTAATATGCCACCATATTTTTAAAACAATAAAAAAGCCTATTTCCCAGGGCCAATAGGAAATAAGCTTATAGCTTTGGACCACTTGAGAATGTTACATATCATCCCATGCATCTTTAATCGCTTGTTTAGCGTGTTCCCATTTAAGGCGGGACTCGGCTTTTAGCTCTTCCCATTTTTGCTTTAAGCTACCTTCCATATCTTCAAACTGAGTTCCTTCTTTAGATTCAGAACGAGCCCGATGACCAAGTTCATAAGCTGCAGAAAAATCACGATCATAATCTAGATCTGGTGTAGTTAATTGCGCTTCTTGATAATAAGGACGAGTAAGATAGCTTTCGCGCCAGCGAGAGTCAGAATAGTTATGATCGCCAGCTACCAGTTGAGCATGATCTGTATTTTGATCTGTCATCAGAATTCCCTCATATTTTATTGAATTTTATGTTTATATTTTGATTTAGGAAGGTGCTTTCACCTTCCTAAATGATTGACCGCATCAAAGAACAACTAAAAACGATTAGCGTTGTTGGTTGTTATTTGAGTTTTGTTGGCCAGAATCTTTTTGGTTAGATCCTTGTTGTTGGCCGCGGTTATCATTTTGCTGTTGCTGCTGATTATTTTGTTGCTGTTGATCGTTTTGCTGTTGGTTACCGTGTTGCTGTTGATTACGGTTGTCATTTTGCTGTTGTTGTTGCTGCTGATTATTACGTTGATTTGCTTGATTATTAGTAGTGCTCATTTTTTAATACCTCATATCAATTATGACGATGTGTTTTATCTGAGAGCTTCAGATAGGTTTATTAAAACATGTAGATTTTAAATGTGTAGGGTAGGGGTGTTACCCTATATTTAACTGTAAATTTAAAATTTGAATAAATTGCTGATTTTTAATATAAGTAATTTTTTAGAATAAACATTATTAATATGAATGTTTAATAAATTACATTTCAGTACACAACATTTAAAAAAGATAATAAATATGTCTAAATGTATATTTGTTATCTTTTATATAGGTTAAGGTGTTTTTTTATCTAATATAATAAATTTTATATCTTGAGTAATGTAGTAAGTCAACTTTCTAAGCTTTAAAAAAGCTGGTCCTTTTAATACACGCCTAAAATTATAAAAATTATTTTGATAATATATTGAATAAAAGAACGTTCCTACTGGTTTTTCTTGTGTTTCGGAACCCCCTTTTTTGAGTAGACCCGTACATGCAACATACATATCTGCATGTAAAAGTTCTTTTCCTTTATTAATCATTTCAACAGTTACTTGCATTGATTCTGCTGTATATTTTTCAATAAGTTCTTCTGAAATATGTAGGGTATTTTCTTTGACACGAAGATCATAACTCACAAGGCTTCCAATCAATATATCCCCCGAATAAGGGCTCAAAGAGAAGCGGTAAGCCAGATAGCCGGCAGAAGCACTTTCAAAAAAAGCAATTTTAATTTTTTCCTTAGCTAATAATTTACAACATGAATTAAACATTTTAATTCTCCCTTAAATTGTTTTTAAAATGTTATAAAAATATATAACTATTTGCTTTGTTATTTTTTTAATGTTTATAATTTTGATGGTGAAACTAATGTAAGTTTAGATTAAGTTTTGCAAATTTTATATAAAAACAGCAGCTTAAATAATTCTAAAAGTTTAAATGTAATTTTGCGTTAGTAACTATGTTATTGAAATATTTTAATTTTTAGGTTTGATCTTAATTTTTAATAACGCAAAATAACAAAGTTAAAACTTGATTATAGTTAGGGTGACGTATGGTAATTGATATCTCACAAACGGAGAATGAAAATGCCTGTTGTAGTGAAAAAAAGATTATTAGACTTATTACAAGATAATCAACAAAATTATTATGAATTGTTTGTTTTTTTTCTTGACCCTGATGTTTCAAGTTTTGAGAAAGAGAAAAAGGCAAGAGATTTTCTTATTAAAGAAATAGATAAACTAGAGATGACGGAAATAGATTTTCCTTCAAGTATCGATTCGATTAAAGAATGGTGTGAAAACGATAATAAAAAAAATTGTCAGGAATTTCAGGCATATTTAAATCGTAGACAAGATGGTCATGGTAGAGAGTATTTTCAGAATGTTGCTCAGGCGTTTGAGTTTTTAATAAAGGTATCTCCGACCAAAAAAGTAGATGGTGCTTGGCTATATAGCTCTGTACATTACTGGAATGATCCTGTCTTTCATGAACTTATTATTACTTATCTAGAAGAGCTTGGATTAGGTGAACCGAAAGCGAATCATGTGTGTATCTATGATGATCTTTTACGTAGTCTTGGACTCGACAGTTTCGACCTGCTTTTAGAAGATGATTATTCCCATCAAGCCGTAGTACAGCTTGCACTAGGGTATGCACCGCCTGAGTTTATTCCAGAAATTGTTGGTTTTAACTTAGGTTATGAGCAGCTTCCTCTGCATCTTTTAATTTCAAATTATGAGCTTGCTGAATTAGGTATCGATTCTAAATACTTTAATTTACACATTACTATCGACAATATTGACAATGGTCATGCTTATAAAGCGATTAAGGTTATTGAAGATATTTACAATAAATACAGGGATAAAGAGCTCTTCTTTACCAAGTTAAAACAAGGTTTTGCCTTGAATAACCGTGGTGAATCTTCTTCAAATATTATAAAGAATTTAAGTCTTGAAGACTTTGTTCATAAAATTTTGAAAAGAAAAGCACTTGTCGGTCAGTTAATTCATAACGAAACCAGACAGTTTGGCTGCAAAACTATTAATCAATGGTTATCAAACCCCGATGATATTGCAGGATTGATCAATCATTTAACTGAACAGAAATGGATTAAGTTTAATACCGACCCTGAACAGAGCGTGTTCTGGCGGATGATTAATGAAGAAAATGGAAAAATGTTTGGGGTATTTAACCCTGTAGAGCGTCAAATTATTCATGACTGGATCGCTGGTAGTGATCATTCTTCTAACTTCTTGGCGTACAGCAGAGAACTAAAGAATAGCCAGCGTATTCAAGATTATCTGTTTAGCTATATCTCTGATGGTGAGCTTGATGCACTGCAAGAGCGCGTGCTGCAATCAAGCGATCTTGCAATAAAAATATGCAAACTTACTCCGTTTCTAGCCCCTGATTCTCATCATAAAAGTATTGGTCTTTGGAGTACTCGTAAATACGTAGAACTTCTTTTTCCTTATTTAGGGACGTTTAAAAACTAGTTTGATAAACGTTTTCAACTTCAACCCAAGTTTAACTTTCAAAACATAGGTAATGGACATGAACGACAAAACTAAATTAACTAATAAAACAAGTGAAATGGCTGGCGCCGATGCAGCAAATAAAGCCAATACTACCCAGAAAACTGAACAGTTAGACACAGTAAGAGATGATGCAACCAATGAGGCATTAACCACAAATCAAGGTGTTAAAATAGCTGATAACCAAAATAGCTTAAGAGCGGGTATTCGTGGTTCGACCTTGTTGGAAGATTTTATCTTAAGAGAAAAAATCACCCACTTTGACCATGAGCGTATACCTGAGCGTATTGTGCATGCTCGTGGTGTAGGGGCGCATGGTTATTTTCAGGCTTATGAAGGAAATGAACGTTTGACCAAAGCTGGGTTCTTAACAGACCCAACCATTCAAACTCCAATTTTTGTACGCTTTTCAACAGTGCAAGGGCCGCGTGGTTCAGCCGACACTGTCCGTGATATTCGCGGTTTTGCAATTAAGTTTTATACCCAAGAAGGTAATTTCGACTTAGTTGGTAATAACGCCCCAGTCTTTTTTGTGCAAGACGGTATTAAGTTTCCGGACTTTGTCCATGCAGTAAAACCTGAACCAGATACAGAAATCCCGACTGGTGCAACTGCACATGATACTTTCTGGGATTTTGTGTCTTTAGTACCTGAATCTGCACATGCGGTAATTTGGGCAATGTCAGACCGTGCGATTCCACGTAATTTACGTTCAATTCAAGGGTTTGGTGTGCATACCTTCCGTTTAATTAATGCCGAAGGTAAATCACACTTTGTGAAATTTCACTGGACACCAAAACAAGGTTTAAGTGCGCTGGTATGGGACGAAGCTCAAAAACTTGCTGGTAAAGACCCAGATTTCCACCGTCGTGATCTTTATGAAGCGATTGAGCAAGGTTTTTATCCAGAATGGGAACTCGGCGTGCAGATTGTCGAAGAAGAAGATGAAATGAACTTTGACTTCGATTTGCTTGATCCAACAAAAATTATTCCTGAAGAATTAGTCCCTGTTACGCCAATTGGTCGATTTGTTTTAAACAGAAATGTAGATAACTTCTTTGCTGAAACAGAGCAGGTGGCTTTCTGTCCGGGTCATGTAGTGCCTGGTATTGATTTTACAGATGACCCACTTTTACAAGCGCGTCTATTTTCATATACAGATACCCAGTTAAGCCGTTTAGGTGGACCAAACTTCCACCAAATTCCGATTAACAAACCTGTGTGTCCATTCCATAACAATCAACGTGATGGCATTCATCAACATACCATTCATAAAGGTCAAGCTTCATATCAACCAAACTCGATCGATGGAAATTGGCCAGTTGAGACACCGCCAGCAGCATCAAATGGTGGTTTTGAAAGTTATCCTGAAAAAATTAGTGGACATAAACTTCGTCAAAGAAGTGAGACATTCTCTGATTATTTCTCACAGCCTCGACTTTATTACAAAAGCCTTGCGCCGCATGAGCAAAAACATGTGGTCGATGCCTATACTTTTGAGTTAAGTAAAGTTCAAAGAAAACATATTCGTGAGCGCCAAGTTCAACAAATTTTGGCAAATATCGACCTCGATCTGGCACGTCAAGTCGGTGCGAATTTAGGTATTGAAGTGCCGGATTTAACCTTAGATTATAAGAAAACAGCAATTGAAAAATCTGCCAAGTTGTCTTTTTTAGCTTTCCCTCCTGAAGACATTCAAGGTAGAAAAGTCGCTGTGCTTATTCATAATCTTGTGAAGTCAGATACACTTGAAGCAATTAAAAATTGGGCAATTAAAGAAGGTGTAGTTGTTCATTTACTAGCGCCGAGCTTGGCTCCAGTAAAAGACCATAAAGACAATATTATTGTAGCTGATGGTATGCAAATGGCTGAACCTTCAATTGCTTATGATGCTGTAATTGTTCCAGATGGCGATAATTTAAATGCAGTGATGCAAGATGGTGTAGCGCGCCATTATGTACTAGAAGCTTATAAGCATTTAAAACCAATTGCATTTTTAGGCAATAAATCTGATTTGCTTGAACCACTCGGTTTAGTTGCAGATGAAGGAACTTTGGTTGAGGATGAGTTCCAGCATATTGCAGAAAAATTTAAAAATCTGATTAAAACTCATCGTGTTTGGTCACGAGAACAAATAGCCGCACACGTACCGGCTTAAATAAAAAAGCCCTGAAAGTTGAAGCTTTCAGGGCTTTTTCTAAATGACGTTAGCGCTTAGCCATTAACAATTTGACCGCCATTTACATGAATTACCTGACCCGTAATATAACTTGCATCATCTGAAGCAAGAAAAAGGTAAGCAGGGGCGACTTCACTTGGCTGACCCATGCGACCCATTGGGGTATCTCTACCAAATTTCTCAACCGTTTCTGCATCGAAACTGCTTGGAATGAGAGGAGTCCAAATTGGCCCTGGTGCCACACCATTTACGCGAATACCTTTTTTCTGTTTCATTAAGTTGTTCGACAAGCTACGAGTAAAAGAGGTAATCGCACCTTTAGTACTCGCATAATCGATGAGCTCATCATGACCTTGATAACTGGTAATGCTGGTGGTGTTTATAATACTATCACCTTCTTCCATATAAGGAATCGCTTCTTTGGTTAAATAAAACATGGCAAAAATATTTGTTTTAAATGTTTTTTCTAATTGTTCATTACTAATACTTTCAATTTCTTTTTGCTGATATTGAACTCCAGCATTATTTACTAAAATATTAATTTTTCCAAAATGCTGTAAAACCTTATCAATATTTTGTTTTGCAAGGTCTGCATCGGAAATATCACCTTTTAATAGAAGACAGTGCTGTCCTTCCTTTTCAACAAGTTGTTTGGTGATTTCAGCATCTTGATCCTCTTCAAGATACAGTACCGCAATATCGGCGCCTTCACGGGCAAACAATACGGCAACGGAACGGCCTATACCACTATCACCACCACTAATCACAGCAACTTTACCTTTTAGTTTCTCACTACCTTTATGAGATGCTTTAATGATTTCTGGTTCAGGATGCATCTTCTCCTGATCGCCTGGCTGATGAGGTTGAACTTGTGCTGGAACTGCTGATGGATACTCATTTGTTGTATTTTCCATGTCTAGACTACCTCTATTTAAATTTCAGTCCCTTTATAGTGATTAATCTGCACGTGAATATAAGTAAATAGTCTTTTTTAAAAAGTTGTCTTTGTTATTTTATATATAAGGATGTAAAAAAATATAACACCTAAATTTTTATTAAATAATATCCAATAATTTAACCTTGTTTTTATCAATCATACTTTCAATAATTGATCGATTACCTGTATCCTCTAACCAATTTTCTATAGATATATAATCCGATAAATATAAAATTTCTTTTATTACGGTTTCTGCTTCTACTATAGATTTTAATTCTGGTTTATTTTTAGCTACTAAATTATCAAATGGTTCTTTTATATCTTCTTTCTCAATGTTTTTTGATTTAATAATATGTAAATCTCTTTGGAAAGGATGGCTTGCATGAGGTGGATCTAATCTATAGCTCCATTCTTGGTTATAATCTTGCCAAATATTTTTAATTTGTATATTGCTAAGTAAAATTTCAGGTACAGAAATATGAATGTATTGTAGCGATGACTGAGTTTGAGGTAATTGCATGATTCATCTCTCATAAATATTATATTTTAATTTTAAATCTTGATTTTGCTCACTCAAGTAAATTTTTTCTGAAAAAGTAATTGATTATGTTATTGTTTTTAAATAATTTTAATTGTATTTTTTATTTGTTTCTTCAATTGTTAAGATGTTTTTGTTTATTATTGATTTGTACATTGTGAAAGTTTATGTTATTCACATTGATCTTTTAAAGGCATTTGTAAAAATATATTATTATGTAGGATTGAGTAATAATAAGTATGGCCAGTATTTAAAAAGTAAAACTATAGAATATTTTATAAATATTTTAATTGATAAAATCTTTATTTAAATAATCATCTTAGAGTTTTTTGCGTATTTTAATTTATATACATTTAAAAAGGTTGAAACATAGCATAGGTATAAAAATATTTTAAATCTCTTATCTTAAATTTATCCGTTCAACAAAAGCGGTAGCTACTATAATTTAAATATAGGAAGATATAACTATGGCTAATACTAGATATGAAGATCACGATAACAATAGTTCAGGTACTTCAAATCGTGGATTTGCAAGTATGGATCCTGAAAGAGTAAGAGAAATAGCCAGTAAAGGTGGGCGTGCTGCGCATGCAAGTGGTAATGCACATGAATTTACTTCAGAAGAAGCTCGTGAAGCTGGTCGAGCTGCACACGCTAGTGGTAATGCACATGAATTTACCTCGGAAGAGGCTCGTGAAGCTGGTGCTTTAAGTCATAAGAATGATGATCGCAATGGTCGTGGTCGCAGCCGTTATGACGATGACGAAGATGATGATCGCGGTCGTTCAGGTGGCCGAGGCCGTAGCCGCAGTCGTTACGATGACGACGAAGATGATGATCGCGGTGGTCGTTCGAGTGGCCGAGGCCGTGGTCGCAGTCGTGATGACGATGACGAAGATGATGATCGCGGTCGCTCAGGTGGCCGAGGCCGAGGTCGTAGCCGTTATGATGACGACGATGAAGATGACGATCGCGGTCGTTCAAGTGGCCGAGGTCGTGGTCGCAGCCGTTATGATGACGACGATGAAGACGATGATCGTGGCCGTTCAGGTGGCCGAGGTCGTGGTCGCAGCCGTTATGATGACGACGATGAAGACGATGATCGTGGCCGTTCAGGTGGCCGAGGTCGTGGTCGCAGCCGTTATGATGACGACGATGAAGACGATGATCGTGGCCGTTCAGGTGGCCGAGGTCGTGGTCGCAGCCGTTATGATGACGACGATGAAGACGATGATCGTGGCCGTTCAGGTGGCCGAGGTCGTGGTCGCAGCCGTTATGATGACGACGATGAAGACGATGATCGTGGCCGTTCAGGTGGCCGAGGTCGTGGTCGCAGCCGTTATGATGACGACGATGAAGACGATGATCGTGGCCGTTCAGGTGGCCGAGGTCGTGGTCGCAGCCGTTATGATGACGACGATGAAGACGATGATCGTGGCCGTTCAGGTGGCCGAGGTCGTGGTCGCAGCCGTCGTGACGATGATGATGAAGATGATGATCGTGGCCGTTCAGGTGGCCGAGGTCGTGGTCGCAGCCGTTATGACGACGACGAAGATGATGATCGTGGCCGTTCAAGTGGCCGAGGTCGTGGTCGCAGCCGTGATGACGACGATGAAGACGATGATCGTGGCCGTTCAGGTGGCCGAGGTCGTGGCCGTAGCCGTTATGATGACGATGACGACGATGATCGCCGTGGTCGTTCAGATGGCCGTGGACAAAACTCTCGTAATCAAAAACGCGATGCTTATGGGCGCTTTACGTCTTAAGCAACCAGTTTTTGAGAATAAAGGAGGCATTATGCCTCCTTTATTTTTTATTATTTTTAAACTTATGAATGAGTAAGAGGGTGTAGGCCTTTTACAATATCTGTAAATTCTGAGCCGTTTATCCAAAAAGATTTCTTTAAAAATAATGTCGTCATAATACTTTCGGCTGCTTCACTTTCCGGATTTTCACAGAAAATTCCATAGCTTTCGCCTAATACCGCATCATTTTCAATAAGACGGATATAGTAGGCATGTTGTTCATTCGCATAACCTAAAACTGCATCACGTTGATTTTTCATTTCGCATGTCTCCATACCAAAAACTGAATCTAACTCATATTTAAGTGTTCAGAATTTCATTGATAAAAATCAAAACAGTCAGTAATAAGGACTATTTCACAATAGGTTTTGATTCTCTTCAAATTACCATTTCCGTTTTAACATCCCTGTTAAAAGCAAAATGGATTAAAATCTGATCATGAAATTTATTGTTATGCAAAAAAAATATTTCGTCAACTTGAAAATGTAACTTTTTCAAGTTACATTGTTTGTGTAGGATTTGAACGGTGAAATGGAGGCGATATGCCAAAGAAGAAAGAATTCGAGCATGGCGGTGCACGAGAAAACGCTGGCCGTAAAGCACAGTTCAATGAACCCACCAAAGTGATTCGTGTTCCAGAATCTCAAGTCAATTTTATCAAAAATTGGTTACTGAATAATGTCAAAACCGATAACCAGACAGATTTCACCTCAAAACTAAAAATACAGCAGGTGCATCCGAACAACGATAAAATTTACCATATCCCTTTGGCGACAGAACGTGTGGCTGCGGGTTTTCCATCGCCAGCACAAGATGATATTGAACAAGCACTCGACTTAAATGAGTACTTAATTAGAAATGAAAATGCCACCTTTATTGTCAAAGCCAATTCGTTGTCCATGTTAGATGCCGGAATCGATATTGATGATCCGCTTATTGTGGACCGTAGTATTCCAGCTAAATCGGGCGATATAGTGATTGCACTTATCGACAATGATTTCACTGTTAAGCGATTAATGATTGATACTCAATTTCATCCACCTAAAGTCTGGCTAAAAGCAGAAAATCCTGATTATCAAAATATTTATATTGAAGATGGACAGGAGTTGGTCATCTGGGGCGTTGTGACGTATAACCTCAAACGTATGAGATAAATTTTTCTTATATTTTATTATTCATGTTACTGACCTGAAATAGAGGCCAGTAACTTTTCGTTGAATGACTTTTTAAATTTGCCCAATCAATAGACAGGTAGCGATAACGACCATCAAACCACCTGAAAAACGGCCGACTAACTGTGCTGCCTGCGGTCTGGTTTTCAAAATGGCTTCTGAACCATAACCCACCATTAAGTAAATAATGGCGCAGCTAATCATATGGACAACACCAAAGGCAAGAATTTGCGTTGTCACTGACCATGAAGCAGTAGTATCAATAAACTGAGGAAGCAGAGCTAAAAAGAGTAAAAAAACTTTCGGGTTTAATCCACTCACATAAACGCCTTTGGTAGCCCATCTCAACCATGACTGAGTCTTTTCAGAACCAGACTCGTTCGGAGTAGGAGGGGTGAGTAATAAATTTATTCCCATCCATAATAAATAAGCAGAACCCGCAACAGTAAGGATCATCAGAGCAGTTGGGTTATTTGCTACCAGTAGGCCAACCCCAGCCGCTACCAATAAAATCGTAATAAAGTGCCCAA
Source organism: Acinetobacter sp. 1424608 (assembly GCF_000588255.1). NCBI lineage: Bacteria > Pseudomonadati > Pseudomonadota > Gammaproteobacteria > Moraxellales > Moraxellaceae > Acinetobacter > Acinetobacter sp. 1424608. The sequence goes on along the minus strand of NZ_JFXL01000007.1, from coordinate 65,003 downwards.
ATAGCATACCTGCAACAGCGGGGACGACGACTTTACCCTTAATACCTGCGGAAATGGCGTAGGCCCAGTCTGCCCCTGGCGTAATAATAAAAAGAATAGAGACACTCCAAAATGCAATAAAAATGTTAAAAGCCATATGCTTATCTCGGCAAACTATTTTTCGAAGGTTTCGCTCGTGGTTTAGAAAAAATCCCTATTTATGCGAGCTTGTTGAAAATAATATGCTCATGTATTTAGAATGTGCTTTTAAATGTTTGCTCATATCACATGCATTTGGGGTAAATTTTTCTAAATGGATCGCACAGATAAAAAGATTCTTGCTGAATTGCAATTAAATGGCCGATTATCTATCACTGAGTTGGCAGAAAAAGTTGGTTTGAGCATTTCACCTTGTCACAGACGAGTGAAGGCTTTAGAAGAGTCGGGAGCTATCAAAGGCTATCGGGCAGAGCTCGACCCGAATTTAGTCGGTTTTGAGTTTTCAGCGATTGTTTTTATTACGCTTAAAGAAGGCGATAAACAGGCAGTCGAGAAGTTTGAAAATGCCGTTATGGAGATTCCGCAAATTATTCAGGCGCAGCGTTTGTTTGGTGAACCTGACTATTTGCTACATGTTGTCGCTAAAGATTTACCGGCTTTTCAGCGTTTGTACGATGAAAAATTATCTGCTATTCCAAGTGTGCAACGGCTCATCTCAACTATTGTGATGAAAGATGTGGTGCCTGAGCGTTTATTTCCGATTGGCTAAATCATCAGATGTAAAAAAAGAAGCTTTAAAGCTTCTTTTTTTATTGGTAAAGGGGGTTAAGCATCGAGTGTTTTACACAAAGAACAAATCGTACCGTTATGTTTGTGAGAGAACATAATATCTGGACGCTCATAGCCTTGCTCACATACACGGCAGTGATAAACAGTTGCTACTGGTGTACCTTCAGCATCGTAACGTGGTTCTTTAACGCCGTCATCGTGTGACTTGATGTAGTATTTTCCTTTGGTTAGTAGGCCCATGATTGGTGTTAATACAAAGGCAAGTACAAGCGCAATAATTGGAGAGTAAGGCGCTAGGAAACTACCCAGTAAGCCGAAGAATGCTGCAATTGATAAGCCTGCTGATACAAGGAACGCAACCATACCAACAGGGTTTACGTTGTAGAGCATGTCACGGCGGTATTCCGGTTCTTTTGGTGAAAGTTTTAAAACATATTTGTTGATTGAAATATCTGTTGCAACCACCACCACCCAAGCAATCGCGAAGTTTGAATAGAACCCTAAGATTTTACCCAATACCGCAAACATGTTGCCTTCCATTAAGGCAAGCGCAATTGCCAAGTTTACGATCACAAAGACAATACGCCCCGGATAATGTTTGCTAATACGAGTGTAGGCACTTGTCCATGCAAGGGAACCAGAGTAAGCATTGGTCACATTAATTTTAATTTGAGAAATAACCACTAAAATAACCGCAAGTGTTAAAGCAGCCCAGCCCGGAAGCATGTCATGAAACGCTGCATTAAACTGTTGAACAGGTTCTGTGCTGTTTACGCCCGGTATTTTAGTGAGTAAATAGAATCCTAAAAATGCCCCAATAATTTGTTTGATTGCCCCTAAAATTACCCAACCCGGACCTGCTGAAATAACCGCAGCCCACCATGCCTTGCTGTTTTCTTTTGTTTTTGCAGGCATGAAGCGTAGGTAGTCAATTTGCTCACCAATTTGCATGATTAAAGATAAACATATACCCGCACCAAGCATAATCGCTGCCATATCTACAGGTGCAAAACCTTCATGACCTGTAAACGTTGCAAACTGGCTAACTAAGGTAGGTTCTTGGTAAATCAGATAGGCTACAGGACCAATCATTAGAACGAGCCAAAGTGGGGTAGTCCAGACTTGTAATTTACTTAAAGCTTTCATACCGTAAATGACCAGTGGAATGACCATAATGGTTGAGATGAGGTAACCTGCCCATAGCGGAATGCCTAAACCGAGTAATAACCCTTGCGCCATGATTGAACCTTCAAGGGCAAAGAAAATAAATGTGAAACTGGCGAAAATGATACTGGTAAGAACCGAGCCAATATAACCGAAACCTGCACCGCGGGTAATCAAGTCAAGGTCGATGTTATAGCGCGCTGCGTAGTAGGCTAAAGGAATGCCAGTTAAGAAGATAATAATCGCTGCAAATAAAATGGAGAAAACAGCATTGGTTGTTCCATAAGACATACCAATACTGGCACCAATAGAAAAGTCAGCAAGATAGGCAATACCACCAAGTGCAGTAATAGCGACAACTTTGGGACTCCAGCGCCGAAAGCTGTGTGGAGCATAACGTAAAGTATAATCTTCTAAGGTTTCATTCACTGCTTTTTGTGAATCTGTACCTTGCACAGTGTCCAGATTTGGATGTTCAGATACACTCATAACATCAATCTCCCAATTATTTTCGGTCAATCAACACAAATATTGATCATTGTTTTTTGATGGTTTTGAGTGTGTGATTTTTGGGAAAAATTGAAAATACGTTATTTTGCGTATATGTGCGTATTAGAAAAAATCGCCATGATAAATGACTTTTGGCATAAGGATTGCTGGGTTTAATGCAGCCACATGCCAAACATGAGTGTTATGCCAGATTCTTCACGCCCCCAACAAGCGCCACAACGTGTGATCAAAACACGCCGTGAATATAATATTTGGGTAGCAGATGAAAGTATCGAAGATTATGCGCTCCGCTACGCACCCACCTCAGTACGTAAATGGTCACCTTGGACGGTGACCAATACCGCAATTTCGACAGTCAGCTTTTTGGCGATGGAAGCCATTGGGGCGACCATGCTTTGGCAATATGGCTTTAGCAATGCGTTATGGGCAGCAGTTGTCGTATGTACCATCATATTTTTGACCAGTTGGCCGATTAGTTATTACGCCGCAAAATATAATGTAGACGTCGATTTGCTTACTCGTGGTGCGGGTTTTGGCTATATTGGCTCGACCATTACGTCTCTGATTTATGCCAGCTTTACCTTTATTCTGCTTGCGTTTGAAGCCGCCATTATGGCGATGGCACTTGAGCTTGCCTTAGGCATTCCGCAAGTTATTGGTTACTTAATTTCTGCATTAGTCATTTTGCCTTTAGTGGTCAAAGGCATTGGTTTTATTAATAAAGTTCAGGCGATCACACAACCAATCTGGCTCTTATTGCTGTTATTACCGTGGTTTTTTGTACTTTGGAAACAACCACAAATTTTAAGTAGTAGTCTGCATTTTGTTGGGGCAGTTTCAAACTCGACCGATTTTAACCTGTATTACTTTGGTGCGGCGTGCACTCTTATTTTTTCATTTGTGATCCAAATTGGTGAGCAAGCCGACTATTTACGTTTCTTACCGCAAAAAGAAAAGAACAGAACCGCATGGCGTTTTGCCGTTTTTTTAGGTGGCCCATCTTGGATTATTTTTGGATTTCTAAAAGTCTTGATGGGCATGCTGCTGATGGTGTTGGCTTTTCAGCTATTTATTCCTGTATCTGAACTAGACAATCCGACTTATCTGTATTGGGTTGCCTATCAACAATTTATTCCAAATCCTCAGCTAGCGTTAATATTGACTCTAGCACTGGTTTGCTTGGCGCAAATTAAAATTAATATGACCAATGCCTACGCTGGTTCATTGGCATGGTCTAACTTTTTTGCCCGTTTAACTCATAGCCATCCGGGACGAATTGTCTGGCTTCTTTTTAACGTGTTTATTGCCATTGTTTTGATGGAAATGGGCATTAGCCATGCGGTTGAACGCATTTTGGGACTATATAGCAATATCGCTTTGGCATGGATTGGTGCCGTTGTCGCCGATTTAATTATCTGTAAGCCTTTAGGCTTAAGCCCGAAAGGAATTGAATTTCGCCGTGCTTATTTATACGACATTAACCCCGTAGGTGTGGGTGCTTTACTGATTGCTTCAGTGCTATCGATGCTGAGTTATTTGGGCTTTTTTGGACTCATGGCGAAAGGTTTGGCGAGTTTTGTTGCTCTAGGAAGTGCGGTGTTATGTGTGCCTGTTATTGCTTACTTAACCAAAGGCAAATATTACATTGCACGCCAACCTGAAAAAATTCAGGCAACTTCGGTTGCTAACTGCGTGGTATGTGAACGGGACTATGAACTTGCCGATATGGCGGGCTGCCCAGCTTATAACGGTACGATTTGCTCTCTATGCTGTTCACTTGAAGCACGCTGTCACGATTTATGTAAACCCGATGCACGTTGGTCAGTACAACTCAAAAAAGCCATTTGGCACTATTTACCAGAACGTTGGGCTAGCCGTTTAAATAGCAGGGTCAGTTTGTATTTATTACTGACTCTGGGGTTGTCTATTGTTCTGGCAGTGAGTTTAAGTCTGGTTTATATCCAAGAAAAAACCTATTTGGAAACCATTAATGCTGCAGCCGTTCCGCAGTTATTTACGCTATTTGTCAAAATTTACACGATTTTATTTTTATTGATGAGCGTTGCTGCGTGGTGGTTAGTTTTAAACGATGAAAGCCGTCGTAATGCTGAAATTGAGACACATCAACAAACAGCATTATTGATTGACGAAATTGCTGCCCATGAAGTCACTTCAAAAGACTTACAAGATGCCAGAATAGCTGCAGAACGGGCAAATGATGCAAAAAGCCGTTATGTCATTGGTATTAGTCACGAACTACGGACACCTCTAAATAGTATTTTGGGCTATAGCCAATTACTTCAAAAACAAGAGCAACTTTCAGAACAAGGCAAAATGGCGCTCGGAGTAATTAGCCGTAGTGGACAGCATTTGACTTCACTCATTGACGGTTTACTCGATTTAGCACGAATTGAAACAGGTAAAATTTCTTTAAATGCAGTAGACGTTCATTTCCCCAATTTTATTGAACAGATTATTCAAATGTTCCAGCCGCAGTTTGAACAGAAGAATTTACAGTTTGTTTATGAAATTGGACAGAACCTACCGCATTATGTGCGTACCGACAAAAAACGCTTAGAGCAAGTGCTCATCAATTTGCTGGGCAATGCTTTAAAGTTTACAACGAGCGGTACAATTACTTTAAAAGTCGAGTACCGTTTTCAAACGGCGTATTTTGAAATTAGAGATACGGGCTGTGGTATTGCAGAGGCAGATTTAGAACGAATTTTTAACCCGTTTGAACGGGGCAGTAATGTAGTACAAGGCGGATTTACCGGAACAGGGCTTGGACTACCAATTGTAAAATTATTGGTCGATTTACTCGGCGGACAGCTATCTGTGACTAGTCAGCTCAATCAGGGCTCACAATTTAAGATTAAGTTTTATTTACCTTCAAAAGAAGTAGTTCATCCAATTTCTAATGTTTACTCCAACCAGATTACGGGTTATCAAGGCGAGCGAAAACGAATTTTGGTTGTCGATAATGAAGCGGTGGACCGAGGTTTAGTCGCTAATTTTCTAAAACCATTGGGATTTATAATTGAAGAAGCCGAGTCGGGCATTGACTGTTTAAGACGTGTACCTATTTTTCAGCCTAATCTGATTTTGATGGATTTAAATATGCCTTTGATGGGTGGCTGGGAAACAGCGCGGTTATTACGTCAGAATAATATTACCAATGTGCCGATCTTAATTATTTCAGCCAATGCAGGTGAGCGTGAAGTCAATCCACAAGATGCGGTCTTAAGTGAAGACTTTATGCTAAAACCAATCGATCTGAATTTGTTGCTCAGTAAAATTGGAGACAAGTTAGGCTTGGTGTGGATTGATTCTAAATCAGAGACATTCCTTGAAAATAATGAAGTTCAAGCACTTGATGTAAAGGTGTTTAAGCAGGAGCAAGCTGTTGTTCATACGCCAATCCAACAACCAGAAAATAATGATCTGTTTGATTTACCACAAAGCTTGCAACAGTTAAATGATTTGATTGGGCAGGGTTATATTCGTGGAATTCAACAGACTTTAACGCAATGCCGTCAAAATTTTCCAGATCATAACGAGTTATGGGAACAGCTTGAACAGGCTATTCAAAAGTTTGATTTAAAACACGCGCAACGATTGATTCAGGATAAGCAATGAGTACGCAACATGTTTCTTTTCAGCAAGCTTCGCCAAACGAGCAGGCTGTTATCCTGATTGTGGATGATGTGCCGGAAAATTTGGGCTTGTTACATGAAAGTCTGGATCAGGCAGGTTATCGAGTGCTTGTTACAACGGATGGATTAAGTGCTATTGAAATTGCACACCGATGCTTACCGGATATGATTTTACTCGATGGCAATATGCCACATATGGATGGTTTTGAAAGTTGTATACAGCTTAAAGCGAGCCCAATTACGCAGTTTATTCCCGTCATTTTTATGACAGGTTTGTCTGAGACAGAACATATCGTGCGTGGTTTTCAGGTCGGTGGAGTGGACTATGTAACCAAGCCCTTAAATATTGAAGAAGTATTAGCAAGGGTAAAAACACATTTGGCACATGCCAAATTATTGCAACAACAAAAACAGGTGATTGATGCAACTGAAACAGCCATTCTCGCGCTAGATGTTCACGGTAAAATTGTGTGGAAAACTCAAAAAGCCAGCGATTTACTGAATCAATATTTACCTGAATTAGAGGGTTTTGAGGCAGGTTTAAAAGCTTGGTTTTCAGACTTAGAGCAAGAAAAAGACCCCAAAAAATTAACCAGCTGTTCTTATTCAACACCATCTCAGCAATTACAGCTTTTATTGCTCACGCCGTGGGAGACCGAGCCAAGTGTGGCTAAAAATTATCTTATCCAGATAAAAACTTCTACACCAGCTTTGGAAATGGCTGATATTTTGAAATATTGCCCACAGTTGACTCAACGTGAGGCAGAAGTCATGCACTGGTTGTTGTTGGGGAAAACCAATAAGGATATTGCAGAAATTTTGGAGCTTAGCCCACGGACGGTGAACAAACATTTAGAGCATGTTTTTGAAAAACTTTGCGTTGAAAACCGAACTGCTGCTGTTGCCCACATTAATAGCTTGGTACAAGAGTTTCATTAAGTAAATTGAAGATTGTATTTAAAAAGCATACAGACTCGCTGCTAAAAACAGGCTATTTTTTTACAGTTAAATTTGTTCTTATAGATAAAGATTATACAAAGTCATTTCTAAATAAATATGAGTCGTAATACGAGGAATTCATTGTGAATATTCAACAAAAAGATGATACAAAACACGGCAGCTTTAGCTTACTTGATGGTGAAACCGTTGCAGGTGAAATGACTTATACATGGGCAGGCGAAAGCATGCTGATTATTGATTCGACAGATGTGAATGAAAATTATCGCGGACAAGGGGTAGGACGCCAATTACTGGACGCTTTGGTAGCTTTTGTTCGTGAAAAAGACGTAAAAGTAATTCCACTTTGCCCATATGCAAAATCAGTTTTTGATAAAGACCCAAGTATTGGTGATGTACTTAGAAAATAAGCAATAAATTGAAAATCATTTAATAAAAATCGGGCGTTGGTGTCCGATTTTTTTATTGGCTTTATTATTCATCTTTGTTTTAGTGAATATGTTTTAAGCGGTTGTTTTCAACTGATTTAACACTTTTCGATTGCCAAATCGAATTTATCAAACTTATAGAAAAGCTTATCTAATAAAAATAGTTTTAGACCAATTGGGAAAAAAATAAACTCGTTACACAAATATTTAATGGCTGACGAAAGCTAAATATTTATAACGTTTTAATATTATTTGTTGGAATTTTCCTTGAACTGGCAGTATATCCATAGTGTGTTGCCGCAATTTTTCTCTGCAACTTTGACCACGCTGAAAATTTCAATTATCAGCATTATTTTGGCGATTATTGTAGGGCTGATTTGCAGCATTTTAATCACATATCGCGTGCGGGTACTAAATAGAATTGCCCAGTTCTATATTGAGTTATCTCGAAATACCCCTTTATTAATTCAACTGTTCTTTTTGTATTACGGTTTGCCAAAACTGGGCATCAAAATCGATGGTTTTACTTGCGGTGTAATCGGACTGACCTTTTTAGGCGGAAGCTATATGGCTGAAGCTTTTCGAGCAGGTTTGCAGTCTGTTGCTAAAGGGCAAATTGACTCAGCAAAAAGTATTGGTCTACAACCGATTCAAATTTTTAGATATGTCATTTTCCCTCAAGCACTGGCTATTTCAATTCCGGCAATAGGGGCAAATTGCCTATTTCTAATTAAAGAAAGTTCTGTGGTGAGTGCTATTGCTGTCGTTGAACTGCTTTTTGTGACCAAAGACTTAATTGGCATGGACTATAAAACTACGGAAGCTCTGTTTTTACTCATCATGGCTTATCTGATTATTTTATTGCCCGTGTCTATTTTAACCAGTTATCTGGAGCACAGAAGTCGGAAGGTGAGCCATGGAACTTGATTATCTATTTCAAGCAAGTCACCTCGAACGTTTAATGTGGGGACTTTGGGCAACTGCAAAAATTGCTTTTATTTCGGTGTTTTTCTCTGCAATTTTCGGCACAGTTTTCGGCGTCATTATGACTTCTAAAAACATAGTCGTTAAAGCGCTGTGCCGCCTGTATCTAGAAGCCATTCGAATCATTCCAATTTTAGTTTTGCTGTTTGTGTTTTATTTCGGCTTTGCGACATGGTTTAACTGGCAATTTTCTGCAATGTGGGTGTGCGTTGTTGTGTTTGTTTTATGGGGTACGGCTGAAATGGGCGATTTAGTTCGTGCAGCCATTACTTCAATTGACCAGCATCAACGCGATTCGGCTTATGCGCTTGGACTTACCCATGTTCAAGCTTTGGTCTATGTCATTTTCCCGCAAAGTCTAAAACGAGTAACACCAGGCGCGATTAATTTATTTACCCGAATGGTGAAAACCAGCTCTTTGGCAGTCCTGATTGGTGTGGTTGAGGTCATTAAAGTTGGCCAGCAAATTATTGAAAATTCGCTGTTAACCGTGCCGAGTGCTTCTCTTTGGATTTATGGCTTTATTTTTATTTTGTATTTTCTGATTTGCTACCCCTTATCTCGTTTGGCGGCACATTTGGAAAAGGTCTGGGAGTAATTATGCCTTTGTTATCGATACAACAATTACAGAAATCATTTGCACAAAGTCATATTTTACAGGGCATTGATCTGGATGTAGAACAAGGAGAGGTGGTTGTTATTTTAGGTCCATCGGGCTGCGGTAAAAGTACTTTATTGCGCTGTATTAATGGCTTAGAACCGATTCAGGGTGGTGAGATTCGTTTAACTGGTTCAGGCGTGCTCGGTAAAGATGTGGACTGGACTAATGCTCGTCAAAAAATTGGCATGGTTTTTCAAAACTATGAGCTATTTGGGCATATGAACGTCATTGACAATATTTTGCTTGGACCACTCAAAGTACAAAAACGCCACCGTGATGAAGCTGAACAAGTCGCAGATGAATTGCTAAAGCGAGTCGGGCTATATGAGCGAAAACTTGATTATCCACGACAACTTTCTGGTGGACAAAAACAGCGTATAGCCATTGTCCGTTCACTGGTCATGCAACCTCAAGTGATTTTACTTGATGAAATTACCGCTGCGCTTGACCCAGAAATGGTGAGGGAAGTGCTCGATGTAGTACTCAAGTTAGCGAATGAAGGAATGACCATGTTGATTGTGACACATGAGATGTCCTTTGCACGTAAGGTTGCTGACCGCATTATTTTTATGGATAAGGGCAAGATTATTGAACAGGCTTCACCAGAAGAATTTTTTGAACAGCCGAAGACAGAACGAGCGAAAGCCTTTTTAAATATTTTGTCGTACTAAATTTTTATTATTTGAATCATGAGGAAATGAATGTTTAAACGTAATTCAATAAAAATATTAAGCAGTCTTGCTGTTGCTGGGGTGTTATTAACTGCATGTAGTAAAACGCCATCAACTGAACAGGTAAGTAATGCTCAAGAAGACCATTCTTTAGAGCAAGTCAAAAAAAATGGGGTTCTACGCGTTGCCGTTTTTGCCGATGATCCGCCGTTTGGTTATGTAGATAGTGCAGGTAATAATCAGGGCTTTGATGTGGCTTTAGCAAAACGGGTGACTAAAGATTTGCTCGGTGATGAAAAGAAAGTTGAGTTTATTGTGACTGAAGCTTCAAATCGGGTGGAGTTTTTAAAATCAAATCGTGCCGATGTGGTATTTGCGACATTTACAGTAACGCCAGAACGTAAGCAAGTTGTCGATTTTGCCGAGCCTTATTTAAAAGGTGCTTTTGGCATTGTCTCACCTAAAGCTAAGCCGATTACCGACATTACCCAGTTAGAAGGTAAGACCTTAATTGTAAATAAAGGCACAAGTTCAGATACTTACTTTACCAAGCATTATCCGAAAGTAAATTTACTCAAGTTTGAAAGAAATTCGGATGCCTTCAAAGCTTTAACCGACGGTCGTGGTGACGCAATTTCACAAGATAGTACATATGCTTTGGCGTGGGCCGCGAAGAATCCAAGTTATGTTGCAGGTATTCAGTCTATTGGTGATCAAGAGTTTATTGCACCAGCAGTTAAAAAGGGCAATACCCAATTATTGAATTGGCTCAATACTGAAATTAAGCAGCTAAGAACAAGCGGTGAAATTAAGAAAATTTATGATGAAACCTTGAAGCCAATTTACGGTGACTCGGTCAATCCAAATGTGTTTTTAGATGTAGGCCAATAATTTTCGATATCGCTAGAGCAGTACCTAAAAGTAGGCGCTGCTATTTTTAAATAAGACTTTTACAAAAACGATAGGGTGAAATAATGACAACATTAACATTTCAAAACGTGAAGCATATTTTAGCTGCCTCTTTACTGAGTTTAGGTTTAGTTGCATGTGACAAAGGAACTCAGTCTACTGAAAAAACGGCAGATACTACACAAACTGTGTCGAGTATTGAACAGATTAAAAAGAATGGTGTGGTACGAATTGGTGTATTTAGTGATAAACCGCCGTTTGGATATTTAGATGCCGAAGGTAAAAATCAGGGCTTTGATGTAGAAATTGCTAAGCATGTTGCTAAAGATCTGCTAGGTGATGAAAACAAAGTTGAGTTTGTTTTAACTGAAGCGGCTAACCGTGTCGAATACTTAAAAGCCAATAAAGTAGATATTATTTTTGCAAACTTTACCGTTACACCAGAACGTAAGGAAGTGGTCGATTTTGCTAAACCTTATTTGAAAGTCGCTTTGGGTGTCGTTTCTCCTAAAAGTCATCCAATCACTGATGTTGCTCAACTTAAAGATAAAACTTTGTTGGTGAACAAAGGTACAACGGCTGATTCATTCTTCACCAAGACTCACCCTGAAATTAAACTACAAAAATATGAGAAAAACACTGAAACTTTTGATGCTTTAAAAGATGGTCGTGGTGCTGCGCTTGCACATGATAACTTGCTGGTTTTAGCTTGGGCTAAAGAAAATCCAAATTACACTGTTGGCATTACCAATTTAGGTGAGCAGGACTTGATTGCACCAGCAGTGAAAAAGGGTGACAAAGAGTTATTGGACTGGTTAAACCAAGATTTAGAGAAATTGGCGAAAAAAGGCGTGATTCATCAGGCTTATGAAAAAACGTTAAAACCAGTCTATGGCGATACGATTAATCCAAAAGATCTATTGGTTGAGTAGTTTTATTCATAGCCCCTAATGACTAGGATTTAGATAGGATTTGCTTGAGCTAGGATTCATCTACAGCCTGCCTATAATCTATAAAGATAATGTTTTTGCAATATTTTTTTATAGATATAAACAGTGGTCAGGTTCTGTAGATGAGAAAGTTTTTTGGTTACTTTTTTCAAAAAAAGTAACAGAATGAGCTGATCGCTTTAGAGATTCAAAGATAGAATTTTATCGTGCTAATTCATTGAATTTATATTACTTTAACTTAAATAAAGTCGGCTCTGCTGCTAATTTATCTGCCAAATATTGAATCAACACACTCAACTTAGGCGGAACATGCCGTGTCGGTGGGTACAGTAACCACAGCCCACCGCTATAATAGGTTTTAAAATCCCAGTCGGGCAAAACCTGAACTAAGCTACCTTGTTGTAGTGCATGGCGTGCAACGAAGTATGGCAAGCTCGCAATACCTAAATGCTGTAATGCAGCACTCAAACGCACACCGGTATGGTTTGCTGCATAACGACCACGCACAGCCACACTTATCGATTTATTTCCCTGTTGAAATTTCCATTTTGAGTCACTGGCTTGCTCACCCAAGTAAATACATTCATGCTGCTTTAAATCATGAGGATGCTTCGGTGTACCATGCTTGGCCAAATATTCAGGCGTAGCACAAACCAAATGATCAATATCAATGAGTTTTCGGCCCATTAGTCCACCCGGTGGCTGCTCTGTAATTCGAAGCGCTAAATCAACTCCATCATCAATGAGATCTACATAACGATCTTCTAAAAGCATTTGTATATCAATTTTTGGGTAGCGTTCTAAAAATTCGGGTAAATGTGGGTGAATCATAAAATGTCCCACAGCTTTCGGAACACTCATACGAATAACACCTTCTGGCTCGACATGAAATTGTCCAGAACTTTCCATGACTGCTTGTGCTGCATTCACCATGTCTAGACAGCGTTGATAGACCTGTTGTCCACTTTCACTTAAACGAAGTTTCCGTGTAGTTCGATAGAGTAAACGAGTGCCTAAAGCACGTTCTAAACGGGCAATGGCGCGGCTCACAGCAGAAGGTGTTGTACCAAGCTGTCTTGCAGTTTCAGAAAAACTTTCCGACTCGACAACCTTAACGAAAGTCGCCATTTCATTTAACAGAACCAGACTTTGATTTGTGCTCATGAGGCAAAAGTTATTTGGATTTTTATTGGATTATCGCGTCTAAAAAATATCAATACAATCGTTTAAGTGATTTTCAGGAAACTAAATTGTTATGTGGCAGTTGTATGGACATGAGTTTTTAACGCTAGCTCTTATTCACTTTATGGCGGTGATTTTACCGGGACCAGATTTTGTGATTACGGTAAGGCAAAGCGTACGTTATGGTTATTTGATTGGATGTCTAACTGCAATTGGTATTGGTGTCGGGATTTCAGTACATGTGTTTTATACACTTGTTGGTATTGGCTTCTTGATTCAGCAAAGTGAATGGCTCATGTCTCTGATCAGAACAGCGGGGGCGGCTTACTTAGTGTATTTAGGATGGCAGTGCTTACGTAGCCAGCCGAATACCAATATTGAGATTAATGGCCAAGCAGATAGTGATGCGCCGAGCTTATTTAAAGCTTTTACAATGGGTTTTCTTACTAATGCGTTAAACCCCAAAGCCACTATCTTTTTTCTGGCAATTTTTACGACGATTGTAAGTACGACCACACCGATGAAAGTTCAGGTTTTTTATGGGATATGGATGTGTATGGTTAACGCTATTTGGTTTATGGTGGTGAGTGTACTGTTTGCACAGCCTATCGTACGTAAACGGTTTTTGGAGTTCGGGGTTTATTTTGAGCGGATGATGGGAGTGTTGTTGATTGGGATTGCGTTGAGATTGATTTGGGGGGTGTTTAATTAAGTTGGTTTTATTTATAAGTGGATGGGTTAGCGCGACGGAGTCTTACCGTGTATAGGTCATAATAAAGTAGCTAATTCTGTTACTTTTTTTGGAAAAAGTAACCAAAAAACTTTGTCATCTACAGAACCTGTTCACTGTTTTCATCTATCAGGAAATGTTGCCAAAACATTATCTTTATAAATTATGGGCAGGCTGTAGATGACTTTTAGCTCAAGCCGAAGGCTAATCCAGAAATCAAATTTAAAATAATAAGACTCTGCCGTGATAAGCACTTTAAATTTTTTAGATTATTAATGACTTTTAACTCGAGCCGAAGGCTAATTCAGAAATCGCATTTAAAATAATAAGACTCCGCAGTGATAACTACTTTGACTTATTACATCTATATATGACTTTATAGCTAAAGTAGTTTTAATAAATAATCCATAAAAAAGACCGCTCAAAAGCAGTCTTTTCTAGTCTAAAAATAGATTTAATTGCTACGCCTATTACGCGTCAGTTGATGTAAAACCGACACCAATAAATCAATTTCTTCAGTCGTGTTATAAAAAGCCAAAGATGGACGCACGGTCTGTTCTACACCAAAACGACGTAAAATGGGCTGTGCACAGTGATGGCCAGAACGTACGGCAATACCATGTTGATTTAAAGCTTTACCGACTTGTTCGGTTGAATAGCCTTGTAAGGTAAAGGACATTACACTGGCTTTGTGATGTGCGGTTCCGATCAAGCGTAAACCTGACACACTGCTCAGCGCATTTTGACCATATTCGAGTAGATCATGTTCATAGCGAGCAATGTTATGAATGCCTAGACTTTCGACATATTCAAGTGCAGCACCTAAACCAACAGCATCGGCAATGTTTCCAGTTCCAGCTTCAAACTTGTTTGGTGCAGGTTGGTAAACTACTTGTTCGAAGGTAACATCCTGAATCATGTTACCGCCGCCTTCCCAGACAGGCATGCTTTCTAGCAGCTCTGGTTTGGCATAGACCGCGCCAATACCTGTTGGCCCAAACACTTTATGTCCAGAAAACACAAAAAAGTCTGCATCAAGGGCTTGTACATCGGTAGGGATGTGCGAAACAGATTGAGCACCATCAACTAAAACGCGTACACCTTTGGCATGTGCAATTTTAATGACTTCAGCAACAGGTGTGACTGTGCCTAAAGCATTCGAAACCTGAGTAATCGACAGTAGTTTAGTGCGCTCATTAATCAGTTTTGGCAACTCTTCTAAAATAATCTGGCCCGTGTCATCCACAGGAATGACTCTTAATTTCGCTCCAGTTTTTTTAGTGAGTTGATACCAAGGCACAATATTGGCATGGTGTTCTAAGTGAGAAACGATAATTTCATCACCTTCGCCAATATTTTGCTCAACCCATGTTTTTGCAATCAGGTTAATGCCTTCGGTTGTTCCTCGAACAAAGATAATTTCTTTGGAAGAGGGTGCACCAATAAATCGGGCAACTACATTTCTTGCATGTTCATAGGCATCGGTTGCACGGGCTGCTAACTCATGTGCAGCACGGTGAATATTTGAGTTTTCATGCTGATAAAAATAAGCAATCCGGTCAATCACGCGCTGCGGTTTTTGTGTAGTTGCGGCGTTATCAAACCAGACCAAAGGTCGACCATTGACGCGTTCCTGTAAAATTGGAAAATCGCGACGTATGGCATGCACATCGAGTGGTTGAGCACTACTTGCTACAAAAGTGGGTTGCGATGGTTGATAGTGACTATAACTTTGTCCACTTTGAGGCAAGTCTAAAAAGTAAAATGCAGAGCTTGCCGAACTTTGGGTAGGCGTGTTCGTTGCAAAACGATCTTCCGTCAGTAAGGACTTGAGCTGATCACCATGTGGCAATTGAAAAGACTGCGCAACTGAATAATTATCTTCAACACCTTTAACAGATGGTTCTGCTGCATTGGGGGCATAAAAATCATTTAAAAAATAATAAGGTGATTCACCTGCACCAGTGGGTAAGCTGGGTTCAATGCGCGGCACATTTGGTTCACTATGAGCAGCTTGTGGCAAATGTGGTTCAAATGGTGGACGTGGCAAATTAGCTCCACCAATCACAGGCGCGGAAGCTACTATTCGACGTTCAGGGTAGTCTGGCAAATTTGGAATATGCTCAGGATATTCCGGATTGAGACTTTTCTGAAAAGCGATATTGGGTGCACGGCCACTGAGTGCAGAAAATGGTTCACCCGGTTGCGGTGGGTGTGGTGGCGCTCCGACAGGTAAGTCCAAGTTAAGGCCCGATGGAGAAGCTGAATTGCTTGAGCTTGGTAATGCTGAAAAAAACTCATTAGCAAGTCGAGTAATGGTGGACTCATCGGGGAAGTTGGCTGGTGGGTTAACACCAGTCACTTCAGGCCCTGTTGGACTACCTTGCAGATTATTTGTAGTTAACTGGGTAGTCATGATATTTGTCCACCTCCACATCATCTAACACTGCTAACGCATCATCTGTTAATACTGCAAGTGAGCAATATAACGAGATTAGATATGACGCAATTGCGTTACGGTTAATTCCCATAAAGCGTACTGAAAGCCCCGGTGACTGTTCACCCGCAAGACCCGGTTGGAACAAACCAACAATCCCTTGACGCTTTTCACCAACACGAAGCAGCAAGATTTTAGTTTTACCATCTTCTACAGGAATTTTATTTGATGGAATAAGTGGAATTCCGCGCCATGTAATGAACTGCGAACCAAACAGACTAACCGTTGGAGGCGGTACACCACGGCGTGTACATTCACGGCCAAATGCTGCAATCGCATCCGGGTGTGCTAGGAAAAATCCCGGTTCTTTCCAGACTTTACGTAATAAGTCATCAAGATCATCGGGGGTAGGTGGGCCATTTAAGGTCGAAATACGTTGGTCATCTGTCACACTAGCCAATAAACCGTATTCAGGGTTATTGATCAGCTCACTTTCTTGACGTTCTTTAATGGTTTCAATGGTTAGACGGAGCTGTTCTTTAATTTGGTCGTGTGGGCTGCTGTAAAGGTCAGCAACGCGTGTATGTACATCTAAAACAGTAGATACACCATTTAAAAAGTATTCACGTGGTTCTGGATCATAATCAACAAAAGTTTGAGGTAAAGTTGCTTCATCACGTTGTGTGCAAGCCACCTGAATATCATCGGTATTATTGACACGGTTTAGGCGATAAATACCTGCTTCAACAGGAATCCATTGAAGTAAGTGAGTCAGCCAGCGGGGAGTAATTGTAGAAAGCTGGGGAGCTGTCTTGGTTGCATTGGCCAGTTGACGGGCCGCATGGTCCCCAAGTGCAAGTTGGGCTTTGTCTGTATTTTTCGCCATGAATCATTTTTCCTTATTGCATTGGCTTTTTGAAAATAAAAATTCTAGGATGCATATAAACTAGAATTAGTTCTGGTTTTAAAATTAAAATCGCGTTATAAATTTTTTAAATACTGAGCTTATTAATGAGTTATCTATTTTCTAAATAAAAATATATTTAAACTAGAAATAAGCATTTTATTAATCTGCACGTTCTTTGTTTATTTATCTCCTTATCTATTTATTTCACATCTATAGTTTTTAACCGGCAATATGATTTTTTTGATACGACTCATTCGGTGACTGTAAAATCTGGCTACCTGCTGCAACACTATGCGTAAGCCAGACATTTCCCCCAATAATGGACCCTCGACCAATCGTAATACGGCCTAAAATAGTCGCGCCTGCATAAATCACGACATCATCTTCAACAATCGGATGGCGTATATAATCTTTTTTCAAACCACCATCATCATTGGTTTCAAAGCGTTTTGCTCCAAGGGTCACGGCTTGATAAATACGAACGCGTTCCCCAATCACACAAGTCTCGCCAATCACCACACCCGTACCATGATCAATGAAAAAGCCTTTACCGATTTGTGCACCCGGATGAATATCAATACCTGTTGCAGAGTGAGCTAACTCCGAAATAATGCGTGACAATAAAGGCACTTGAGCATAGAGCTGATGCGCAATTCGGTGATAAATAATCGCAAATATGCCCGGATAGCAGAGTAGTACCTCATCTACACTATGTGCTGCTGGATCACCTTCATAAGCCGCCCGTACATCACCATCTAAAAGGCGTCGTATAGAGGGCAAAGTGTTGGCAAAATCCTGAACAATAGTTTGGGCAAGTTCTTGTGGTTGCTGGACTGTGCTTGAATGGCCCAAATGACGTTTTGCCTCATAATTCAAAGCCAGTTGTACTTGCGCATGTAAGGCTGTGAGTACCCGATTTAAAGTATAGGCAATATAAGAATCTTCAGTTTCTTGGAGTAAGTCAGCAGGGCCTAAACGCATTGGAAATAAAATGCCGCACAGGTCATCTAAAATGGCCTTTAAAGCTTCTTTAGATGGAAGTTCGCGGCCCCCAAATTCTTTTGTTCTGTGCTGTTGCTGACGCCAGTCATGCCTTGCTTGTTGTAAACCTTGTACAACCACATTAATGTTCCATTGAGTCACAAGCTTTCCTTGTTTCACTGAAAATTGATTAGAGTATTAGTCTTGTTGCCAAGGAAGTTGGTGGATGCGCCAGCCATTTTTCTGATTACGCTGTTGCTGATCATTTAGATCACCTTCGAAGCCTTCAAGAACGTTATAAATGTGCTCAAAACCTGCATTAAATGCGGCCTCGGCAGCTTGTGCTGAACGGTTGCCGCTACGACATAACAAAAGAATGGTTTTGTCTTTGCCAACTTTTGATTCGAGTTCTTTTAAAAAGCGTGGATTACGGTTAAACGATGTGCCTGTTGCCCAAGCAACATGAACACTTTCAGGGACATAACCCACAAATTTACGTTCTTCATTGGTACGCACATCAACTAAAACAGCTTCTCCTTGTTGTACGAGTTGCCATGCGTCAACAGGTGATAAACTGCCACTAAAATTTAGTTCGTGTTCTTGTGCATATTGCTGTGCTTTAGCAAGAATATCTTCGGCCGAAAAGGATGTATTTGAACCATTTGAGATAAAACTTTGTGGAGTTTCAGTATTTAATTTAGCGTTCATTGAATATATCCTTATCTTTGATTCAGATTGTTAAGGATCAATTTACGCGGTTTTAAATATAAGCAAAAATAAGGAATATCTATTTATATATATTATTTTGATAAATAAGAGCGGTGAATATTTTATATAAAACAGTATTAGTTAATCTTATAAAGTTATTAAAGTAAAATAGATTTAATAAATTTTATTATTTAGTAAAAACCGTGCAGATTAAAATAATCCGCACAGTTTTTAAAATTAAGCAAATCCACCATTTACTCGAATGACTTGAGAATTTACCCAACGTCCATCTGGACCAGTTAGCATGGCAACTACACTGGCAATTTCGTCAGGTGTTCCGATTCGTTCCAATGGAGCAAGTTTTGCAATAGCCGCCACTTGCTCTTCAGTTTTTCCATTATAAAAAAGGTCAGTACCTGTCGGGCCGGGCGCAACTGCATTTACAGTGATATTGCGGCCACGTAACTCATTTGCTAACACATGTACTAAACCTTCAACACCTGCTTTTGAAGCAATATAAGGACCATATGCTGGAAAAGATTTGGCAATTACACTGGTTGAAAGCGCAATAATCCGACCACCATCTGGCACCGTTTCGGCCGCATGCGCCAATATTAAAAATGCGCCACGTAAATTGGTATGAATCACTGTATCGAAATCTGGCAGGTTTTCAGGTGTAATTTTTGCCATATGCATAATGCCTGCGCTATGAACCACAACATCTAATTGACCGTTAATCGCTTTAGCTTCTTGAAATAAACGACTCACTTCATGTTCATTTGCAACGTCTGCTTGAATAGCAGAAGCTTGACCACCTTGCTCAATAATATGATCTACAGTGGCTTGGGCATGCACCTTATTGCCTGCATAGTTAACAATCACATAAAAGCCATCTTGAGCTAAACGTTCTGCAATAGCACGGCCAATACCACGTGATGCGCCAGTAATCAGAGCTGTCTTTTTTGAAATATTCATTTTTAGATTGCCTGTTTGAGTAAGTATGGCTTATTTTAATAATATAGAAATATGGGATAAATCGTTGGAATTGGATAAGATAATTCCATATGCATTAATAATAGATAGGGTTAAAAGCGAGCTCCATGGATAAATTTGATACCTTACAACTTTTTACCCGTATTGTAGAGCTAGGAAGCTTTAGTCAGGCAGCCGATCAACTGAATATCCCACGCGCTACAGCAAGTAATACCATTAAAGAGTTAGAAAATAACTTACAGTGCCGTTTATTAGAGCGGACGACTCGGCATGTAAGACCATCACTAGATGGACAGGCATTTTATGAACGCTGCACACAAATATTATCGGAACTCGATGATGCCGAATCATCTTTACGCAATGTAATTGCTCAGCCCCGTGGTTTATTACGTGTCGATTTATCCGGTGCACATGCAACTAAAATTGTTTTACCCAATATCAATCAATTTCACGAGTTGTACCCCGACATTGAACTGGTAATCAGTACGGGTGATCGCTTGGTTGATCTGATTAGGGAGGGGATAGACTGTGTGGTGAGAGCGAGGCGTTTGGATGATTCCACTTTAATTGCTAGACATTTGGTCGATATGCCACAAGTCATTTGTGCAAGTCCTGATTATTTAAATAAATATGGAACACCACAGCAACCAGAGGATTTGTTATCACATTATTGTGTCAATTTCTTTTCGACATCAGGCGGGCGGAATTATCCATTTGAATTGATAGTGAATGGCAAAAAACAAGATTATTTTTTGAAAAGCTGGATCGCGGTAAATGATGCTGAAAACTATGTATTATCTGCCTTACAAGGGGCTGGCTTAATTCAAGTACCGCGCTACCATGTGGCAAATGAATTAAAAAATGGGCGACTGGTTCAGGTTTTATCTGAGTGGGAAATCCCGAAGATGTCAGTTTCTGCACTATATCCGCAGCATCGGCAGCTCTTGCCACGCGTACGCGTTTTTGTCGCTTGGCTGAATGAGTTATATACGAGTTATTTTGCCAACTTTGAATACCCGCAAAAATGAAATATCTTGCGGGTAAGTCAAAAACTGAATGATATTTTTAAGACTGGTTCTGCAATTTATCTTGAGTCTTAGTCTCAAAATCACTCGCATCATGGCGTTCATGCAATTGAGTAGCTAAATCACCAAAAGTACGATTGACCATACGCCCGCGTTGAACCGCAGGGCGCGCTAAAATCGCATCTGCCCAACGTTGAACATTTTTATATTGATCGACACCTAAAAACTCCGCGCCGTTATACACCCAGTTTTTAACAAGACCACCATACCAAGGGAATGCCGCAATATCAGCAATCGAATATTCAGAACCAGCTAAATATTCGTTTTTTGCCAGATGCTGATCCAACACATCAAGTAAACGCTTTGTTTCCATGGCAAAGCGGTTAATCGCATATTCAATTTTAACTGGGGCATAAGCATAAAAATGCCCAAAACCGCCACCTAAGTAAGGTGCACTGCCCATTTGCCAGAATAACCAATTGAGGCATTCAGTACGTGCAGCAATATCAGTCGGAATAAACGCTTTAAACTTTTCAGCCAAGTAAAGCAAAATTGAGCCAGACTCAAACACTCTTAATGGCGGGGTTTGGCTATGGTCAACCAATGCCGGAATTTTAGAGTTTGGATTAATGTCTACAAAGCCACTGCCAAATTGCTGTCCTTCTCCGATTTTAATCAGCCAAGCATCATATTCAGCATCTTTATGTCCTAACGCTAAAAGCTCTTCAAGCAAAATAGTGACTTTTTGACCATTAGGCGTTGCTAAAGAGTAGAGCTGGAGCGGATGTTTTCCTACTGGAAGTATATGTTCGTAACGAGCACCTGAGGTAGGTTGGTTTAAATCGGTTTTTTCTCCAGTCCATTGCCAAACTTGTGGAGGAATATAGTTTGAATCACTCATTTTTTTATCTCATGTTTGGTGTAAATATAAGGGTTTAGTTATGTCGCAAGGCAAGCCATTTTTGTACGCTCGGACGTTGCCATTGCTGTAATGCATAGGTTTTTAGGTGCTCTGGTACAGCATCACCATTTTGAATAAGGCGTTGCAACATCAGGGCAAGTTCAGCATCTACAATGCTCCATGAACCAAAAAGAAATTCGGCATCAGACGCAAGAAGTTTTTCTGCAACAAAGAAAAGTTTCTCGGCTGCTTTTTTGCCTTCTTCTGAAAGTGGCGTGGACTTGGGCTGAATAAAAATAACATCGGTTGGACGTTCTGTTCTTAGTGCCACTAAGTCTGATCGAAGCCATGCTTGAATTTGACGTGCTCTTGCACGTGCTTGAATATCTTTTGGATAAATAGCTGTGTCTGGATAGAGCTCTTCGAGATATTCCAAAATGGCAGAAGATTCTGATAAGGCAAAATCGTTATGCTCAAGTACAGGCACTTTGGCAGTTAATGACTTTTCTACATAAGATTTTTCAAACTGTCCTTGCTGGCCTAAGTTGATGGTCGCTATTTCAAATGGAATTTGTTTTTCATGTAGCCCTACAAAAACAGTAAATGCATAGGGGCTTAGAAATTGTGAATCTGTATATAGCTTAAAATGCTCGTTATTCATTGTTATTGTCCATGTCATAAAACAATCGGATCTAGTCTAAGTGAGCTAAGCCAAGATTGGGTAGCTTTTTTGTGGAAAAGCTTTATTGATTTTTGAATTAAGCCATTTCAGTGTTCAAAGTTAAGGCTTAACGTGCTGGAAATGCTCACGAACAATGTTCAGCCACGCTTGTACCGCTGGTGAGACAGGAAGATTTTTTTTCCAAGCCATGACTAAGTGCCACTGAATATTTGGTTTTTCAAGTGGTACTGCTGCAAATAAACTAGGGTCAAGCATGTCGGTATAATATTGGGGGAGAAGCGCAATCCCCATACGTTGTAGTACCATATCTGCCAAAAGATGCCACTGGCTGGTACGGCAAGCAATGGTTGGGTAAAAACCATACTGCTTACAGGCATCGAGAATAATACTGTTTAAAGAGAAATTTTCAGGAAACATTAAAAATGATTGGTGTTGTAGCTCTTCTAAATTTATTTTTTTGCGGGTTGCCCAAGTGGCATCACGACGCAAAAGGACCATTAAAGGGTAGTTACATAGCTCAATGCTATTAAAAGTTTGCTCATCAAAAGGCTGCAATAAAACGCCAACGTCTAGTTCATTGTTAAGCAAAGCTTGTTCAATACCGCGTGAACCCACTTCCATAAAAGCTAATTCAATAGCTGGCCATTGGCGATGAAAGTCAAACAGGGCTGTTGTTAGGAGCTGGGAACCTAAAGGTGGAACGCCAAGTTTTAAAGTACCTGTTTTTAATTGTTGATAGTTTTCTATTTCAAGAAAGATGTTTTGTTCTGCCTTAAGAAGCTCAATTGCATGTTGATAAATACGCTCTCCAATTTCCGTTAATTCAATTTGTCTTTTTCGTCCATGATCGGGTTTAACAAAAAGTTGTACCTGAAGCTGTTCTTCGAGTTGTTGTAATATTTTACTAATGGTGGGCTGAGTCAAATATAACTCTTCAGCAGTGCGAGTAAAACTTTTAGTTTTTACCAGTGTAACGAAGCACTGTAATGATTTTAGAGAAAGCATAATAAAGAATAGATTATTCCATTTTGGAATAATATTAACATGAATAATTCATATTTAGCAGCTTTAACCAAGATAGCATAATGATGTAGTTAACCATTTAATTTGGAAAAATGAGTACTGAATCTGCTTCTGGAACACCCTTACAACCATCACTGTTCGTATTAGTTAAACAAATTCTCATTTTGGCTGGATTTTGGTGGATCGGATATCTCTTACATCAAAAACTCGGCGTCCCTGTCTCGGCGGGTATTTTAGGTATGTTTTTATTGCTTTTATGTCTGTTCTTTAAAATTATCAAAATGGATCAGGTGGCAATGGGAGCAACTGTGGTTTTAGGTGAGCTATTACTGTTTTTCGTGCCCGTTGTAGTTGCCGTAGTTCAGTATAAAACGCTGTTTATGACCGAAGGATGGCAAATCGTCTTGAGTATTGCCATTGGGACTATTTTAGTCATGCTAAGTACTTCGCTGACTATTCACTATTACAATCGTTTAAAAGCTTATTTACAAGCTCGAAAACGTCTTCAACATAAGCATATCTAGAGAGCAAAACGACATGAATATTTGGTCAATTCTTTGTCTCATCTGGACTTTGGTTGCCTATGTGGTGGCAAAGCGAATCTATCAGAAAAATCCAAAACTTTGGTTATCACCCGCAATTAGTGTGCCTGTACTCACCATTATTTTGATGACGATTTTTGGAATTTCATATCAAACTTATGCAGAAGATACGCAGTGGATTGTTAATTTGTTAGGACCAGCAACGGTTGCTTTTGCTGTACCAATTTATCGCTATCGGGAAACAATTCGTAAAAACCTTGGGGTTCTTTCGATTGCGATTATTGTGGGTATGAGTGTAGGTGTGATGTCTGCCTATGAGATGGCACAGTGGTTCCATTTTAGCCCTGAAGTGACCAACAGTTTGATGGCACGTTCTATTTCAACCCCATTTGCCATGATTCTAGCGGAAGATATTCACGGTTCGGCAGCATTGGTTTCACTATTTACCGTTATTACCGGTTTGGTTGGTATGATTTGCGGCGATGCGATTTTAGCGATTACTAAAATCCGTTCTAATGTAGCAAATGGAGCTGCCTTTGGTAATGCAGCTCATGGTTTTGGTACAGTCAGAGCACAGCAAAGAAATAGTGAAGAAGGTGTAATTGCGAGTTTAACTATGGTCATCGCTGGTATTTTAATGGTGTTGATTGGGCCATTTGCGATTCATCTATGGTTGATGTTGTAAGCTTGGGTTAAGACGGTTTGTCATGTTGTTGAATAATTTTTGATAGTTTTTTAATGGCTTGTTGCATCTGTTCGGGTTCAAAATCACCTAAGCCAACAATTAAACCCGGACGTTGTTGCTCTTTTGAAAATGTTGGTGAAATTGCTTTAACGGCAATACCTGCATCGACTGCCGAGCTTGCAACGTCAATATCATTAATATGATGAGCAAGCCATAACACCATATGCATGCCTTGATCCCCCGGCTGTAACCAAGCCAGTTCTTGAGGTATATGTTTTTCAATCAAGCCAATAATGTATTGCCGAACTTCCGCATAAACATGTCGAGTACGTCGAATATGTCGTTCTAAATAGCCTTCTTGAATAAAAGCAGCTAAAACGTGTTGGTCAGCAGCAGGTGGGTGTCTATCAATTAATACTCTGAGCCCACAAAAAGGTGCCACCAGTTCTTTAGGCAATACGGCATAGCCAAGCCTAAGCGATGGAAATAGAACTTTGCTGAAAGTGCCAAGATAAATGACTTGGTTGGGTGCCATACCTTGTAAAGATGGAAAGGGCTGGCCGTTATAACGAAGTTCACTGTCATAGTCATCTTCAATGATCCATGCTTTTTGCTGTTTTGCCCAAGCCAATAAAGCTGTGCGTCTTGCTAGACTCATTGGCATGCCAAGTGGATATTGGTGAGATGGTGTCACAAAAGCAGCACGCGCATGTTTTGAAAGTTTAATCCCAGTTTCAACTTGAATACCTTCTTCATCGACAGGAACACGTACCGTACGGATATTTTTTACGGCATGTTCAAAAATGGCTGTGGTACCACGATAAGCCGGATCTTCTATCCAGACTTCATCTTTCGCTTCAAATAAAATCTGGCTGCAAATATAAAGTGCCTGTTGAATGCCTGGTGTAATCACGATTTGTTCAGGTTCACAGTGTACAGAGCGGGATCGACGTACATAGTCTGCTATAGCGATTCTTAATGATAATACCCCTTGAGGTTCACCATAACCTGATGGAGCACCAGCACCCCGAGATCTAAATTTATTACCAAACTTACGCCAAATATCACTCGGTTGAGTACGAGCAATCGGAACAGACACTGCAAAAGGGGCATGAGGAAGGGGTTTAAACTCTTTGAGTACCTCGGCATAACAAAGAGCTGATTTGGTTAAAGGGATTGAGCTAGAAATTGTTTCTTTCTGGGAAGATTCCAATACAGTTTTTTTAGTTAAAGCATGAGATACATAAGTGCCAGTTCGGGCTTGTGAAGAAAAAACACCTTCAGCGAGAAGTTGATCATACGCTTCAATAACGGTTCCACGAGCGACCCCAAGTGTTTGAGCCAGTTCACGTGAAGAAGGCAAGGGATCACCTGGCTGTAAATCACCACTTTGTACAGCTTCGCGTAAGGCTTGGGTCAGTTGAGCACTTATCTTTCCTTGGCTTTTATCAATCTTTGCAATCGACGGAAGTTCAACAACTTTTGCCATTCTTGCCATAATTCTGGTCTACTTAAAAAAATACAAAGTGGTTCTTTTTAATAAACCACATAAACCAGAAAATTTACAACACAAAATATAAATAACCCTGAGATTTACAGTGAGGTTTTGAGCCATGTATATCCCCGATGATTATGCAGAAAACCGTTTGGATGTATTGCATTCTCTTATTACAGAATATCCGTTTGGTGTGCTTTTTACTCATGGAAGCAATGGATTAGATGCAAATCATCTTCCTTTTGAACTTCAGAAAAATGAAGGGAAGTTTGGCGCTCTACATGCGCATGTGTCTCGAGTGAATCCTGTCTGGCATAACATTAAAAATGGAGATGAGGTGTTGGTCGTGTTCCAAGCCGGTGATGCTTATATTTCACCAAACTGGTACCCATCCAAACATGAACAGCACAGACAAGTGCCGACGTGGAATTATAGGGTTGTGCATGCTCATGGCAAAGTAACAGTTCACGATGATGAACGTTATGTTCGCGGTGTGGTGGCTCGTTTAACCCGTAGCCATGAAGCTTCTCAACCTGAACCCTGGAAAATGTCAGATGCACCAAAGGACTATCTTGAACCGATGTTAAAGGCGATTGTGGGAATAGAAATTGAAATTACTAAGCTTCAAGGCCAATTAAAATTGGGGCAAAACAAAGAACGTCGAGACATTTTAGGTGCGGCAGATGGCCTATCAAAATCTGGTCATCAAACCATAGCAGACGCTATGTATAGTGTGGCTGATTTAAATAAATAACTTTGAAATATAAAAGCTTAATATTAATAGAGGAGATAAAGATGGCTTGGATTACACCTGTTGAGTTGGTAGGCGAACACGTTATTTTAAAGCCACTAGATGTCACTCAAGCTGAATCACTGGCAGAGGCCGTTTGCGATGGGGAACTCTATAATCTTTGGTATACCCGTGTGCCAAGACCTGAACAGATGACTGCTGAAATTGAAAGACGTCTTGGTTTACAAAAATCTGGTTCTATGTTGCCATTTTATATTGAAGACCGAAAAACGGGACGAGCGCTTGGCATGACAACTTTAATGCATATTGAAGAAGCGCATCGCCGTGTAGAAATTGGTTCGACGTGGTACCGCAAATCTGCACAGCGTACACCTGTCAATACTGAATGTAAAAAACTACTGTTAGCCCATGCATTTGAGACTTTAAACTGTATTGCGGTTGAATTACGCACATCTTCTTTAAATGTTCAAAGTCAAGCCGCGATTGTACGCTTAGGTGCAAAGCTCGATGGTGTGCTAAGAAGCCATCAAATTGTGAAAGATGATATTTTACGGGACACTCACGTTTATAGCATTTTAAAACATGAGTGGCCTGCGGTTCGCCAAAATCTGGAATGGATGTTGAATAAACCGCGATAGAAAAGATTTAAACAAACTGCTTTTCTCTTTTTTGGCTTAGCCAAAAGAGAGAAACTGCGGCAATCACCAACCATGGTATTAACGCTATGTTCATTGCTTTCCAGCCAAATAAATCCAGTAAAGCACCTGCACTAAACGAACAAATCAAACCGACAACAAAAACGGTCATGTCGTTAATGGCTTGGGCCTTGGCTTTTTCAATCGCAGAATAAGTTCCTGTGAGTAAAGAAGTACTGCCAATAAATAAAAAGTTCCATCCCACGCCTAATAAGATTAAAGAAATAGCAAAAGATGTGAACTGAATACCTGAGAGAGCAAATCCGATATAGCAGGCAAATAATAAAAGACCCGCAAACATGATTTTAAGCACACCAAAGCGAGCAATTAAGTTTCCAGTAAAGAATGAAGGTAGGAACATACCAAGTACATGCAATTGAATGACTGTCGTAATCGTGCCTAGTTCATGCTGTGAATGTCGCATAGCAATCGGTGTAGCAGTCATACCTAAAATCATAATGCCATAACCTGTGATTGCACCAAACAAAGCAACCAAATAAGTGGGTTGAAAGACAATCTGATGCCATGCGCGACCAGCAGTAAAGTCAGACTTTTGTTCAACTGTATCGGCAATATGTAGGCTAGATAAAATGCCCATTGCCACAAGTGAAATGATACTAATAATTAAAAATGAACCGACATATTCCACATGTTGGAATAAAGGCCCACCAAAGCGCGCCAAAGTCGGGCCAATCAATGCTGCAACAATTCCCCCTGCCATCACCCAAGAAATAGCACGCGAACGGAATGCATCATCTGCAACTTCACTGGCAGCAAAACGATAAAACTGAGCGAAGGATTGATATGCGCCAACACATAGTGTGCCTAAGGCAAGAAGTATGAGTGAACTATAAAAAATACCGATTGATGCAATAATGCCGCCGAGCACACCTAAAAAAGCACCGAATAGAAAACCGTTACGCCGCCCTATACGTGCCATCAACATTGAAGCAGGGAACATCATTAAAGCCGTACCCAAAAACATAGAGGCGATGGGTAGGGTTGCAAGTGTAGGGGTATTTGAGATATTGGCCCCAGCCAAGCCACCAATGGTCATGACCATGACAGAAACAGTTTGAAAAAATGATTGGGAACTCGCCAAAATTAATACTTGGCGGTGCATGGTGTTTTGAAGCATGAGAGCCTTTAATTATATGTGTTAATCGATGAGTATGGGTGCTGAGTTTTTATATAGTAAGCAAGTATCAACAGCTCAGCTTGAAAATGTTGAGGTGTTTTTGGTGGCAGGCATAACAATATTTCTTTGGCATAAACTATTTCTTATCAAGTAATTGTAGCTGAATAATCAGCTTAATATTCTATCATCTGATAATTTGACACAAAACATTTGAGCATCGTTTTTTCTAAATAAGCATTGATATACACGACGTTTATTGGATTTATTCTTTCAGATCATTTTAGTCAATTTACATTTAATCGTTAACCTGAAGTTAATAACAACTCATCTAGGTTGATTGATCGGAAGTTCATAAAGCGTTTTTATAGATTCAGAACAAAACTGCGATCTATAGGTAAGTACATGGAAGGATCAGTTCAGAATAAAGAACGGTTATGGACAAAGCGGCGTCATGCCAAACAACTAAAACTAGAGATGGCAAACCAATATACCGATGGTGTAGTTATTCCAACTCAAGACATTATTAAAGTTTTAGAAACCTTAATTACACCGGGTGACAAAGTTGTACTCGAAGGAAATAACCAAAAGCAGGCAGATTTTTTATCGCGTTCTTTGGCACAAACCAACCCAGATATTTTGCATGATTTACATATGATCATGCCAAGTGTGGGACGTTCGGAACATCTCGATCTGTTTGAAAAAGGCATTGCGCGTAAGCTCGATTTTTCTTTTGCTGGTCCACAAAGTTTACGTATTAGCCAGTTAATTGAAGATGGACTGTTAGAGATTGGGGCTATACACACTTATATTGAATTGTATTCACGTTTGGTGGTTGACCTTATTCCAAATGTCGTGCTCTCGGCGGGTTTTATGGCAGACCGTCAAGGCAATATTTATACAGGTCCGAGCACCGAAGATTCTCCAGCACTTATTGAACCTGCGGCGTTTAGTGACGGTATTGTGATTGTTCAGGTCAATGAACTGGTCGATGACGTTTCAGAGTTACCACGTGTCGATATTCCTGCTTCTTGGGTTGATTTTGTAGTAGTCGCAGATCAGCCATTTTATATCGAACCCTTATTTACTCGTGACCCGAAACATATCAAGCCAGTGCATGTGCTTATGGCCATGATGGCTATTCGTGGAATTTATGAAAAGCATAATGTTCAATCTTTAAACCATGGCATTGGTTTTAACACTGCGGCAATTGAACTGATTTTACCGACCTATGGTGAGTCTTTAGGTTTAAAAGGAAAAATTTGCCGAAATTGGACACTAAATCCGCATCCAACCTTGATTCCAGCCATTGAAACAGGTTGGGTAGAAAGCGTGCATTGCTTTGGTACCGAACTCGGTATGGAAAAATATGTTGCTGCTCGGCCTGATGTTTTCTTTACAGGTCGTGATGGCGCTTTACGTTCCAACCGTATGATGTGTCAGCTTGCAGGCCAATACGCTGTTGATCTATTTATTGGCGCAACTTTGCAAGTTGATGGCATGGGCCATTCTTCGACTGTCACCAAAGGACGTTTAGCTGGTTTTGGTGGAGCGCCAAACATGGGGCATGATCCGCGTGGTCGTCGTCACGATACACCTGCATGGCTAGATATGCGTTTGCAAGGTGCCAATGAAACTGAAACCTATTTGGCACGTGGTAAAAAGTTAGTGGTACAAATGGTGGAAACCTTCCAAGAGGGAGGTAAGCCAACTTTTGTAGATCGTCTCGATGCGATTGATGTTGCTAAAACAGCAGGCTTACCTTTAGCACCGATCATGATTTATGGCGATGATGTCACTCACTTACTCACCGAAGAAGGCATTGCTTATCTATATAAAGCAAGCAGCCAAGAAGAACGTCAAGCCATGATTGCTGCGGTAGCAGGTGTGACCAGTATTGGTTTAACTCAAGATCCGAAAACAACAGCACGTTTAAGACGTGAAGGTTTGGTGGTATTCCCTGAAGATTTAGGTATTCGCCGCACCGATGCCACACGTGAGCTTTTAGCTGCAAAAAATATTGCTGACTTGGTGACATGGTCAGATGGTTTATATCAACCACCTGCAAAATTCAGGAGTTGGTAATGACGGCACAAGTTAAATATCAAACGCTCAGCGATAGTCAGCTTTTGGCAGGTTTAGCAGTAGAAGCTTTGATTGATGAAGTGAATCTGACACCCAAACCAGCTTTGGTAGATCGCCGTGGTAGTGGTGCACACAATGACCTGACTTTGGAGTTAATGGAGTGCTCTGCAAAAAGTTTAGGACCCATGTTTGATGCGATGGCGCAAGCTGCAAAGCATCATGGAAAAGTCTGTTTAGCTTTGCGTGAAGACATTGGAGAAATTGGCCGCCAAGGTGAAAAGACCATGATGTTGGCAACAAATGGCGTCAACACCCACCGCGGTGCAATTTGGGCATTAGGGTTAATGGTTACGGCAACAGCAGTAGCACACACGAATCAACAGTACTTATCGGCTGTTGAGCTATGCCAGTTAGCAGGCCAGATTGCCCAGCTTGAAGATCGCTTTATTCCAAAACAGGCTTTAAGTCATGGTCAACAAGTACAGAAAAAATTAGGTGTCTTAGGTGCCAAAGAACAGGCACAACAAGGTTTTCCAACTATTGTGAATTTTGGTTTAAAGCAACTTTATCAAAGTCGTAGTAAACCCATGAAAGAAGAGTTCGCTCGCTTAGATGCCTTACTTGCCATGATGACAGATTTGACCGATACCTGTGTGCTTTATCGTTCTGGCACATCTGGTTTAAAGCGTATGCAACGAGGTGCTCAGCAAGTATTGGATTTGGGTGGCAGCTCAAGCTTGGAAGGTCGACGTGCTTTGCATCTTTTAGAAATTGATCTGCTGCGGATGAAAGCCTCTGCTGGTGGTGCCGCAGATTTGTTGGCAGCAACACTATTTATAGATCGTGTTGAGCAGACATCTGTCAAAAAATAAAGAAGGATTTTGATTATGGAAACACTTCATTTTGAATTTGTGGCGACAAAGCCACCTATAAAAAAAGCACTAGTAGGATGTGTTGGTTCGGGCGATTTAGAAATTTTGATGGAACCTGGTGAAACAGGCAAAGCTTCTATTCAGGTAGTGACTTCGGTAAACGGCAGTGCGGCGCGTTGGCACAATCTTTTTGAACGGATTTTTACTGCGCAAATACCCCCTGCCGTCAATATTGATATTCATGATTTTGGTGCAACTCCCGGTGTCGTTCGCTTACGTCTGGAACAAGCATTGGAGGAGATTGCTCATGACTGATATTCAAAGCTTGTTAAATAAACAAGATTTTATTGAACTCAGCGCCAGAGACCGCGCCAAAGCATTATTAGATGAAGGGACTTTTCGAGAGTTACTCGACCCATTTGCACGTGTTATGTCACCTTGGTTGGTTCAGCAAAATATTGTCCCACAAGCCGATGATGGTGTAGTGATTGCAAAGGGAACTATTCAAGAACGCCCAGTGGTACTAATTTCTATTGAAGGCTTATTTCAAGGCGGAAGTTTAGGCGAGGTGGGTGGTGCCAAAATTGCGGGTGCCTTAGAACTTGCGGTTGAAGACAATCTGAAAGGCATTCCAACAGCGGCAATTTTATTGTTAGAGACAGGCGGCGTTCGTTTACAAGAAGCAAATCTGGGCTTGGCTGCAATTGCTGAGATTCAGGCTGCAATTGTGAACTTACGTCAGTATCAACCTGTGATTGCTGTGGTTGCAGGCAGTGTAGGGTGCTTCGGCGGTATGTCAATTGCAGCTGGACTATGTAGCTATGTTGTAATGACACAAGAAGGACGTTTAGGTCTAAATGGCCCACAAGTAATAGAACAAGAAGCTGGTGTACAAGAATATAACGCCAAAGATCGTCCATTTATATGGAGTATTACGGGTGGTAATCAACGCTTCGCGAGTGGTTTGGTAGATGCTTATGTAGATGATGATCGCCAGAAAATTCGTCAGCAGGTTATCGATTATTTAACTCAAGGTGTGCCTCAGCAGCACCGTAGTTCAAATTACTCATTCTATTTAGAAAAGCTACAACAAGTTGATACTGCTGAGCAGATTACCCCAGCACAAGTTCAAGCTTTGTATCAAGGAGAGCAAGCATGAATATCGCCGTTGATACATTAAAAGCATCTACTCGTGGTGCACATTGGTTTAAAGCACTTACGCAGGGTTTTAAGACAGTTGAAGGTTTTCCAGCTTCTGTTTGGGTAGCTGATGGTCAGATCGATCAGCAAGCGGTGCGTGTGATTGCAGTTGTGCAAGACAGCAATAATCTGTTCCCACGGGCAAAACAAGGTGAAGTTGGACTCTTGGAAGGCTGGAACTTGGCAAAAGCAGTTGATGACGTGATTCAAGCTGATGCAAAGGCTAAAACTAAACGCGGTATTTTATGTCTGGTTGATGTCCCAAGTCAGGCCTATGGGCGCCGTGAAGAATTATTAGGCATTCATCAAGCTTTAGCGGGTGCAGTAGATAGCTATGCTAGAGCCAGATTGGCAGGTCATCCAATTGTGAGTTTATTAGTTGGTAAGTCGATGTCTGGTGCTTTCTTGGCGCATGGATACCAAGCCAATCGTATTATTGCCTTAAAAGATTCAGGTGTTATGGTGCATGCAATGGGTAAAGAATCTGCTGCACGCGTTACCTTACGATCAGTTGATGAGTTAGAGCAATTGGCATCAAGCATTCCACCAATGGCTTATGACATTGAAAGTTATGCCACGCTTGGTTTGTTATCGGAACTGCTATCTGTTGAAAACCCTGAACAACCGACAAATGATGATCTTTTGTTAGCGAAGCAGGTGATTGCTCAAACGTTTAAAGAAATTAAAGCTGATGCATCGAAAGGACTGGAACAAAGACTTCACGGCCAAAACCGTCAAATGTCTAAAAAAGTCCGTGAATTATTACGCGAGCAATGGTCATGAAACTTAAGTTCGAAGCCCATGATTTACTATGGGGTATGACGGTCGATTGCTTGGCCGATGATGCCCCACTTTGGGTGAAAGAGGTGTTACTACGCGGTGATCCCGTTGTAGTTCGACGGGAAATTACTCCTAAAGATCAGGTGGCTGTGGGTGTAAGAGGACAATTTCGCTATCAACGTTATGCAGCGCAAATGCCAAGATCTTTAATTAGCAGACAGCTTAAACCTGAAGCACTAGCTGAAGTAAATCCAAGTTACTTTAAACACTTGGCAGAACGTTTACAGAGCATTTCCAGCATTATGAAATGTTTTGCAGGATGTTGGGGATATACAGGAAGTTTTGGGTTTGAACTGGCAACGGGCATTAAAACAGTAACCCCGCAAAGTGATATAGATCTGTTGATTCGAGCGGAACAACTTTTTGCTAAAAAGCAGGCGATTGAGCTACTCGAAAATTTTCACCAAGCCGGGCTCAATGTGGATATACAGCTTCAACTTCCACAAGGTGGTTTGGCGTTAAAAGAATGGGCGAGAAATAGCGGAAAAGTTTTATTGAAACGTCCTGATGGTGCTGTTTTAGTAGAAAACCCATGGAATTAGGGAACAGATATCATGGCTTCAATTTGGGTCTATCCGGGTCAAGGTGTGCAACGAAGCAATATGTTGCACGGTTTACCTCAAACCGCTCTGGTCAAAGAATACCTTGAGCGTGCATCGGATGCACTTAAAGAAGATGTCTTGATGCTGGACAGTTCGGCAGCATTACAGTCAACGCGTGCAGTACAGCTGTGTTTGCTTATTTCCGGTGTGGTGAGTTCTGCACTATTAACTGCGGAAAACTTAACACCAGATTATGTTGCAGGTTTATCAATTGGTGCATGGTCAGCGGCGGTTGTAGCAGGAGTTTTAGCCTTTGAGGATGCCGTTCGTTTGGTTGCCTATCGCGGTGAACTCATGCAAAACGCCTATCCGGTTGGCTATGGTATGACCGCCTTGATTGGTGCAGATCGTTCAGTAGTAGAAGTATGGGTGAAACAAGTTTATGAAATAACGCCAGAGGTGTTTGTCGCAAATATTAATGCACATAACCAGATCGTTATTTCAGGAAGTTTTGAAGCCATGAACCAAGTTGCTATTTTGGCAAAGCAACAAGGGGTGGTGGCAAAAAAATTAGATGTATCGGTGCCATCGCACTGTGAATTATTAAGTCAGCAAGCAAAGCAACTTGCAGCATCTATGGAGGGAGTCACTTTAAATCAACCTAAAATTCGATATTTAAGTGGTTCAACGGCTCGTACACTTAGCAGCCCAGAACAGATTAGAGATGACTTAGCTTTTAATATGAGTCGAACTGTAGATTGGGAAAGTACCATCCAAGCTGCATGGGAGCGAGGTGTAAGGTTGCAGATCGAAGCTTTACCGGGAACGGTGCTTACTACACTTGCACGTCGAACATTTAAAGAAGGAACGGTATTGTCATTTCAGGGAACACGTTTAGACAGCATTCAATTGGCAATGCAAAACGAAAATAAAGCTTCTTTGTAATTACAATACAAATTAAAAATTGAGTAATAACCCAAGGATATGAGGGATTTACAATGATTATTTATGGAACAGCAATATTAGCGATCTGCCATTTATTAGGCGACTATCTTGGTAACACCTTAGGCATGCTATTAGGTGTTAAAGCAAATGTCGGTGGCGTTGCTATTTCAATGATTCTCTTAATTTTGTCTAAAGAATTGTTGGCAAGAAAAGGTTACTTACCTCAAGTCACACAATTTGGCGTTTTATATTGGTCTGGTATGTATATTCCAATCGTTGTTGCGATGTCGGCAGGTCAAAATGTCGTTGCAGCTTTATCAGGTGGCATGTTAGGGCTAATTGTCTCTATTGCATCGTTAATTGGCACGGTTTTAGTCATCCGTTATTTAAATAGAATTAGTGGCGACTATGAAACTTATGAATGGACGTTAGAAAGTAAGGAAAAAATAGCCTAAGCAAATATAAACTACAAAAAGTTCAATCAAAAAGGAATTAAATGATGGACGCTATAATTGCTGTGTTATCAAAAAATGCATTAGTTACTGCTCTTGCCGTAACGGGTTTAATGATGTTTGTTTCCCATCTACTCTCAAAATATTTGACGAAGGGAAAACTACAAAGCTCTGCAATCGCGATTACTTTAGGTTTGGTTGTTGCTTACTTTGCAGGGGTTTATACCCAAGGAACCAAAGGTGTTTCTGACATCGCTATTTTTTCTGGTTTTGCGCTGTTGGGCGGAGCCATGATTCGTGATTTGGCTATTGCTTCAACTGCATTTGAAGTTGATGTGAAAGAAGTGAAGAAAGCAGGCAAAATTGGTCTAATTGCATTAATGCTTGGTTGTGTTGTGCCTTTTGCAATTGGGGTTATGGTTGCATGGGTTATGGGCTATCGAGATCCTATTTCTATGACAACGATCGGTGCAGGCGCAATGACTTATATTGTGGGTCCAATTACAGGCACTGCAATTGGTGCAAGTTCTGATGTCATCGCACTTTCTATTGCAATTGGTTTAATCAAGTCAGTTTTCTTTATGGTCGGTACGCCGCTGCTTGCTAAATTTATGTACCTAAAAAGTCCACGCTCTGCCATGGTGTTTGGTGGCTTGGCAGGAACAACCAGTGGTACGGCTGCTGGATTGGCAGGTACAGATGTACGATTGGTACCTTATGGCGCTTTAGTTGCAACCTTCTATACAGGACTAGGCTGCTTACTTGGACCTTCTGTATTTTTCTTAACGGTTAATGCGATTTTTGGATAAATTTTTGAAAATCTTATAACGGCAACTCATTATTTTTTAATAAGTTGCCGATATTTATCTTTTAAAATTAGTGGCGAACATACGACATTCAGCAATGAGAGCAAGTAAGTTTGGATCGCGCTCTTTACTTTTTAAAAAGACCAGACCAATTTCTTGTTGCATGTGATATTGCTGTTTTAGCGGAATAAGTTTTACTGAACTTTCATAGACGGCAGAAATACGACCGGGTAATAGAGCAAAACCTACGCCTGAACTGACCATACTAATGAGGGTAAAAATATCATTGACCTGCAAAGCAACTTTAGGTGAAAAACCAGCTTTTTTAAAAATGATATCGCTGTCGTTATGAGTTGCAAAACCCTTGGTTAAAGTTAAAAAAGTTTCTTCTTTTAAAAGGCTTAAATCAATATCTTTAAACTCAGCATATTTTGAATCTTTATTGACGGCTAAAAAAATATCGTCGGAAAACATTGGCAAAATTTCAAAGTCATCATCTTGAGTGGTTTCATTTAAAGCCACGATAATGGCATCAAGTTCAGTTGCTTTAAGCTTTTTCACCAAATCCTGATTTGAACTGAGTAATAATTGAATATCAAGCTCACTACGTCTGAGTTTAAGACCGCTAATTACATTTGGAATTGTGTTTACCGTTAAAGAATAAAGGGAACCTAAATGTAAAACCTTAGCTGCAAAGCCTGCCGCTTCTCTAGTTTTATTTACGGTGATAAAAATGTCTTGTACGATTTTTTGCGCCCGCTCTTCAAATACATAAGCACTTTTTAAAGGAATGAGGTTACGGCCTTCATTTTTAAAAAGAGGGCAACGTAAAGCGCTTTCTAACGAATGTAATGCCTTGTGAACACTGACATTACTCAGCTGCATTTCTGCCGCGGTTTTAGACAAATTGCCACAGCGCATAAAAGCTAAAAAAATCTGTATTTTTTTAAGGGTCAGTTCTTCATCTATTTCCATCTTAATTCCTTGAGCCTGTTTCCCTTAAAACTATAGATTTGAGCTATAAAGTTACCACAAAATAAAGTCTATAAAATTGTGCTTAGGTCGAACCATATCTTTATAAACTTGCTTCAACTTTTTGTTGAATAGTTTGGATGACTTGATCTAAAGCAACTTGAATTTTTTCGTTCCACTCAAAAGAACAATTGATTCTTAAATAATGCTGCTGTGCGGGTAAAACACTAAAGAGTGGGCTTGGCGCAACGCCAATGTCTTGTTGGATGAGTTCTTCATAAATTTGCATGCTATCGAGTTTATGAGGCAATTTAATCCATAGAAAATAACCGCTTGGGTAATAATAAATCTCGCAGGTCGCGGGCAGATGTTGCTTCAAATAGTGGTAAAACTGCTTTTTATAACGTTCAAGTGAAAGTCTAAGTGTGCGCAAATGCTTTTCATAATGATGATGAGATAAGAACTCAACCAGTGCATTTTGAATGAGTGCATTTACTGAAATAGTACTCATGAGCTGCAAGTGTTGAATATGGTCCGAAAATTTACCCGCATAGACCCAACCTACCCGAAAAGCTGCCCCTAAAGTTTTAGAAAATGAAGAGCAGTGCAGTACCAGATTTTGTTGGTCAAAGTACTTCATCGAAAGTGGTTTTTGCCCGCCATAATAAAGCTCTTCATACACATCATCTTCAATTAAGTAAATCTGGTGTTCATGAAGTAGTTTGGCAATTTTATATTTAATCTCATCACTGACCGTAAACCCAATCGGGTTATGGGTATTCAGCATGAGCCAACACACCTTGATAGGATATGTTTGAATAACTTGCTCAAAAGCCTCTAAGTCAAAACCATATTGAGGATGCTCGGGAATGGTAATGACCTTAAGTCCTAAACGTTCAGCAGCCTGCCAAGCACCGTAAAACACGGTTTGTTGCAATAAAATATAGTCGCCCGGTTTGGCTACTGCTTGTAAAGAAAGATTGAGCGCATCTAACCCTCCTGATGTAATCACAATGTCATCTGGATCGGTCTGTATGCCTTGCATACAGTAGCGCTGAGCAATCAGTTTTCTTAACGCTAAATTACCGGGAGGTAGGCTTGCTGTCTGGTCATAGCTTTGTCTTTGCCGAGCAAGTTGTCCCATAATTTGAATAAGTTTGGGAGCAGCTAAAAGCTGACTATCTGGAAAAGCTGAACCAAAAGGTACGACAGATTCATGTTGAATTGACTTAAGGTATTTAAAAACTAATGAGTTAATTTCGATTTTAGAGTTTAGTGAAACAACTGAATATTGCTCGAGTGGCTTTAGTGCAATTTGCTCGGCAACGAAGTAGCCAGACTTTTCCTTTGAAAAGATTAGCCCTTGTGATTCAAGTTCTTGATAAGCATTCATCACAGTCATTAAGCTAAAACCAGAACGTTGGACCTGATCTCTTAATGAAGGTAATTTCTCATGTGCACTTAAAGTACCACTTTCAATAAGTTGGCGAATGCTATGCGCGAGTTGTTCTGATTTATACATGTATGAGCTGCACGAAAGAATAAAATAAAAGATGCACTGAACCCATAATAAATGCCGCTTGTAGAATCTACAAACGGCATTTGTTTATAAAGATGGGTTTTTACTTTAAGTAAGGGGCTGCATAAATCAATATCACCTTAAATAAACCTGCAATCACAGCTAAGGCTAAAAAACCACCAAGCCATAACAGAATAAACCATTGGGTTTGACTGAGTTTAACTGACGACTTTTTCATAGCTCCCCCGTACCTTAATGATAACCTTCATCACCTACACGAACTTTGTCACGGAATACCCAGTAAGACACAACCGTATAAGTAATAATGATTGGAATCAGAATAAGTGCACCCACTAAAGCAAACATTTGGCTGGAATGAGGCGCTGCCGCCTGCCAAATCGTAACTGATGGTGGAATGATATTTGGCCATAAGCTAATTACAAAACCAGTAAAGGCAAGGAAGACCAATGCCAAGGTATATATAAATGGTTTATGGTCCTGCTGCTTTTTACATGCCGATAAAATCAGGCCAACAAACAATAAGACCAAAATAGGCACTGGACTAAAATAGAACAGATTTGGTAAAGAGAACCAGCGATCTGCAATTTCAGGGTGTGTTAAAGGTGTATATAAGCTAACGGCACCAAAGATAATGAGCAGCGCAATAATTAACTTTGGCATAAGCTCATACATACGTTGCTGCAAGCCTTTTTCAGTTTTCAAAATGAGCCAACCACAGCCTAAAGTGGCATACATCGCAACTACACCAATACCTGTGAAAATGGAGAATGCAGTAAGCCAGTCAAAAGGACCACCGGCAAAAATACCGTTTTCGGTTTTAATGCCTTGAATATAGGCACCTAAAATAATCCCTTGGAGGAAGCTTGTTAAAACCGAACCCCAAATAAAAGCTAAGTCCCAAAGATGTTTGGTTCGATGAGCTTTAAAACGGAATTCAAAAGCAACTCCACGGAAAATCAAGGCAATCACCATGAAAATAATAGGCAGGTAGAGCGCAGATAAAACCGTTGAATAGACCAGTGGGAAGGCTGCATACAAGCCAGCACCCCCAAGTACCATCCAGGTTTCATTGCCATCCCAGACAGGAGCAACGGTATTCATCATCACGTCACGTTCTTGGCTATTCTTAATGAAGGGGAACATGATCCCAATTCCTAAGTCAAAGCCATCCATGACCACGTAAATTAAAACACCTAAACCGATAATACCGACCCATATTAAAGAAAGATCAATCATGACGGTTCTCCCCAGAGTTTTGTTTGCTGTCAATATTTTCATCGACTGCACTAAGTGGCCGCATCGGTGTTTTGAAGTGTCCTACGCCACCTGTTTCCATATTTGGTGTGTCGATAAATACAGGGCCTTTATTAATGAGTTTTAAGGTGTAGTAGATACCGCTACCAAAAACGATGGTGTAAACCACCACAAAAATAAAGAGACTTAGACCCACCTGATCTGCCGAAACAGTATGTGATAAACCATCTTTGGTTCGCATAATGCCGTATACCACCCAAGGTTGACGGCCTACTTCGGTAGTAATCCATCCAGCCAGCATTGCCACATAACCTGCTGGCCCCATCACTACAGCAAATTTATGGAACCATGATGTTTCATAGAGTTTTCCACTTTTACGCAGCCAAAGAGCAATCAGTGATAAGGTGACCATAAGGACGCCAAGACCCACCATGACTCGGAAACTCCAGAAAATAATGGTCGAGTTTGGACGATCTTCAGGTGCGAATTCTTTTAAGCCAGTCACTTGCCCATCTAAACTGTGAGTCAAAATTAAGCTACCCAAATATGGAACGCCCACCTCAAAGTGATTTCGTTCTTCTTTCATATCCGGAATGGCAAATAACAGTAGCGGCATAGGCTCGTTATGATTGGTTTCCCAGTGACCTTCCATCGCAGCAAGTTTGGCAGGCTGATGCTCACGAGTATTTAAACCGTGGTTATCGCCAATCACCACTTGTAAACAAGAAGTCACCAGTACCATCCATAAACCCATCGAGAATGATTTTTTAACCAATTCATCACGACGACCTTTTACCAAGTGCCAAGCAGATGTTCCCACCACCAATAAAGATGAAACCAAGAAGGCAGCAGCACCCATATGTGCAAAGCGGTAAGGGAAGGACGGGTTGAAGACAATAGCTAGCCAGTCTTTTGGCACAATAATGCCGTTTTCGATGGCAAAACCTTGCGGTGTTTGCATCCAGCTATTGGACGATAAAATCCAGAACATTGAAATACATGTTCCGATGGCAACCATAAGCGTTGCAAAGAAATGGGCTCTAGGACCAACACGGCCCCAGCCAAACAGCATAATGCCTAAGAAACCTGCTTCTAAGAAGAAGGCACTTAACACTTCATAGGTAAGTAAAGGACCAGTAATACTTCCGGCTACTCGTGAAAATTCACTCCAGTTGGTACCAAACTGATAGCTCATCACGACACCGGAAACAACTCCCATACCAAACGCAACGGCAAAGATCTTAATCCAGTATTTAAATAGATCTTTATAAATTGGGTTTTGCGTTCTTAACCATTTCCACTCTAAAACTGCTAAAAAGCAGGCAAGTCCGATGGATGTGGCCGGAAAAATAATATGGAAGGATACTGTGAAAGCAAATTGTATTCGCGCTAATTCTAGAGCGGTTAGACCGAGGCTCATAAACTTTCCCCCTGTGAACTAGCTGATGATGATTGAATGAGTTAAATACTTATTTTCAGGCAAAAAAGTATTCTGGCGATTAAACTTACTTCTGTGATAAATGTTCTTAGCAAGTAAAATGCCAACAGGGTAAAGCAATATAATTGCTTGATATTTCAATAGAATAGGGCGATTGATTGTTTTCAATCTGTTAGCAAAGTTTATGCTTGATGTTGCATTTGTAAAAATGCATGTTGCATTGAAACATTGATGAAATATCTGGCGATATGCAATAGATCGTCTCATGAAAACTACCTACCTTAAGAAGTTTTCTTAATCATGCACTCGCTCTATTTGTATATGTAGATACAGAAATTTTTTATAAAACTATAACAGTTCAGTATGGTTTCGAAGGTGTGCTATAGTTTTTTTTCAATCATCTGTAGCTATATATTCAGTCCTCTAAAGTTCAGAATAAAAATGAACAGGATTTACCGTCGACCTAAACCAACTTTCAAGACTCAATGTGAACGCTGCTTTAGATTTTATTTAAGCACATGATTATGTTCTTCTTTTCTATTTCCATTGTTGTTTTGCGTAGGGTCCGGTTGCTGCGTGTTTCTTAAAGACCTAAGTGTAAGTGTAGCGCTTCTAAAATAGCTTGGATGTTAAAAAATGTTTATCACGTCTCAACTGAATATCATTCATAAAATTATTAAAAATCAGTCTATTTCCACTTCGGTAGTAGATCAGTTGGAACAGTCTTATGTGAATCTTGAAGCAACCCTACTTAGAGCGAAAGTACTCAGGGATTTTTCTAAAACTCAAATCGTGTATTTAATTCAGTCGCATATTGAGCCACAGCAAAGTAGTCTGGCTTATCTATTCTCGCCATTTATTTTTGCAAACTTAAACAAGGCTGCTATTTATACAACACCAGCAACACCACCTGTGCTTACTATTCTGAATAAATACTATCAAGCTGACAAGAAGGTCGTATTTAAGATAGATGAAGTTTTAGAAAGCCTAAAAATATATCTAGATTTAGAATTAATAGAGATGGGAGAAGCTGACTTTATTTATTTAAAATTAATCAAAGCATTATGTCGAAGTGATATCTCTACAGTTTTTTTAATCACTCATTTAGAGCTGGATTTAGACGCATTAAAAGAACTTGAACAGTTCTTAAAAATAAAAATTTATTGGGTGAAAGACGTAAAAGATGAGGGTCTAAAAAGTGTAGATCAGTTGGATATGCGAAAATTATTATTTAAAAATAAAGATGAAGCATATGTACAGTTATGTGCTCATTTTGCGCAAATAAATGCAGCACTGGTCGGGTTATGCGATACCTTTACTACTAGTCAAATGACGCACTTAATCGATGATATGTTTTATTCAGAACATATTTTTGAAAAGTTATCTGTCTATTCAGAATATATGCAAACCTTATTGCAAAGTCAGCATAGTCTTACCAAGAAAGAGATCGCTTAGGGCTGTCATGCTTTTAATTGGTGTTATATCAAGATTGAATACTGTTATAAAAAAATAATCGTTTTCATGTGAAATAAATATTTTATGGTAAAAGCAAAGCAATATTGGTTTTACTTACATGACAAATTTAAATTTTGAGCATCATCTCGGTTCATTAACTCACGCTGCACTGAGTCAGGCTTCAATCATTTCGCGGGTATGGGGTGAAGGACCGTCATCACGGTATGATGAATTGGCAAGTAACTTCAGACCGACGTTTGCCCGTATTAAAGAAGCGGCTTTAATCCGTGAGCAGCAGCATATTTTGCCGTATGAGCAACTCCAGTGGCTCAAAGATATTGGTTTTACACGATTACGACTTCCAAAAGCTCATGGTGGTTTTGATGCAACTATTCCTGAACTATTTGCATTGCTTATTGAACTTGCAGAGGCCGACTCAAACTTACCGCAAGCTTTGCGTGTGCATTTTGGTTTTACTGAGGATGTCTTGGTAAGTAAAGATAAAGCGTTTCAGCAGCGTTGGCTGAGCCGAATTGCCAATGGGGAAACTGTCGGTAGTGCATGGTCTGAAGGCGGCAAAGAGTCAATCGATCAGTTTGAAACGCACTTATATCGAGATAGTGACGGAAAAATTCGCGTTAAAGGCAAAAAATACTACACCACAGGGAGCCTATATGCAGATTGGGTGGATGTTGGGGTAACAGATTTAAAAGGAGAGTCTGGCTCAGTTGTTGTTCGCCGTGAAGATGAAGGTGTCGAAATTGTCGATGACTGGAATGGCTTTGGACAGCAGCTTACTGCAAGTGGTACGGCATATTTCCATGATGTATTGGTCGATGAAGCTGAAATTTTACCTGATGATGACCGTTTTAAGTATTCGGCGGCTTATTATCAACTGGTCCAACTGGCAATCATTACAGGTCTAGGGCGTGCTGCAACCTATGATGTTTCTCAAGCCGTAGCAAAACGTACCCGAAACTACACGCATGCAAATGCTCAATTTGTAAAACAAGATCCCCAAATTTTACAAGTCGTAGGACAAATTCGTGGCGCGGCTTATAGTGCAGGGGCGATTGTTGAAAAAGTTGCACAAAGCTTACAGCGTGCTTACTTAGCTGCATTTCAAAATAATGAACAGCTTGAAGAAGAGCAAAATGCACTTGCCGAGCTTGAAAGTGCGCAGTCCCAAACGGTCATTACTGATTTAATTTTAAATGCCTCTACAATTTTATTTGACGCTTTGGGTGCTTCTGCAACAGACAAAGATTTAGGTCTAGATCGGTATTGGCGTAACGTACGAACTTTATCTTCACATAACCCGAGAGTATTTAAAAATCGAATTATCGGTGATTTTAGTGTGAACGGTACATTACCACCATATCAATGGCGAATTGGTGAAGTTTCTAAACAATAAATTATAGTATTAGATATTAAGCTGCTATTTTTAGCGGCTTAATGTTATTTATATTTTTTTAAAATAAATTATAAAAAACTATTAGAATAAAATCATATTTTGTTTGGGGTTTATATTATAAAGAAAATATAAAAATTGCTTTAGTATAAAAAATAAATAAAATGCTGGCTGATATTTTATGACTAAGAGAATTAGTTTTAACGCTTTTGAAATGAATTGTATTGCTCACCAATCTCCTGGATTATGGCGGCATCCTCAAGACCGATCTGTTGAATATAAAGATTTAGAATATTGGACAGATTTAGCTCAAATTCTTGAGCGTGGTTTTTTTGACGGTATTTTTATTGCAGATGTACTTGGCATTTACGACGTTTATCATCAAAGTGCCGAACATGCCTTAACAGGGGCAGTACAAGTTCCAGTCAATGATCCGCTACAGATTGTGCCAGCGATGGCGGCAGTCACAAAGCACTTGGGTTTTGGTGTCACAACTTCGATTTCCTTTGAGCATCCTTATCCTTTTGCTAGACGTATTAGC
Organism: Acinetobacter sp. 1424608; assembly: GCF_000588255.1. Taxonomy (NCBI): domain Bacteria; kingdom Pseudomonadati; phylum Pseudomonadota; class Gammaproteobacteria; order Moraxellales; family Moraxellaceae; genus Acinetobacter; species Acinetobacter sp. 1424608. The sequence continues at coordinate 20,120 of NZ_JFXL01000007.1, read as the reverse complement.
ACGCTAGACCATTTAACCAAAGGGAGAGTTGGTTGGAATATCGTGACGTCTTATTTGGAAAGTGGTTCAAAAAACTTGGGTCTAAAAACTCAGGTTAATCATGACAATCGTTATGATATTGCTGATGAATATTTAGAAGTCCTTTATAAACTTTGGGAAGGGTCTTGGGAAGAAGGTTCGGTACTTCGTGACCGTGAAAGCGGTATCTTTGCTGACCACAAAAAAGTGCATCCAATTCAGCACGAAGGTAAATACTTTACTGTACCGGGTATCCATATTTGTGAGCCATCACCGCAGCGAACACCAGTACTTTATCAAGCGGGGGCATCTTCACGCGGGCAGAAGTTTGCTAGTCAAAATGCCGAGTGTGTATTTATTGCAGCGCCGTCTAAAATTGCCACTAAAAAAGTGGTACAGGGCATTCGCCAAAAATTGGCTCAAGAAGGTCGCGACCCGTACTCAGTTAAAATTTATGCACTTTTGTCAATTGTCACTGATGAAACAGATGCAAAAGCACAGGCTAAGTTTAAAGAATATCAAAGTTATGGAAGCTACGATGGCGCTTTAACATTGCTGTCTGGCTGGTCTGGTGTGGATTTTTCACAATACCAGCCAACGGACAAAGTTGAATATATTCAAACTAACGCGATTCAATCTTTATTAGATTCTTATGTAAATGCAGATCCAGAGCGTGTTTGGACAATTGAAGAAATTGCAAATTGGAACAGCTTAGGTGGTAATGGACCTGTGTTAGTGGGTTCGGCAGAAACCGTTTCGGATGCTTTACAGCAATGGGTTGAAGATACCGATGTTGATGGCTTTAACCTTGCCTATATTTTGGCGCATCAAACCTTTGCCGATGTGGTTGAGTTTATTGTTCCGGAGTTGCAAAAACGAGGGGTATATCAAACTTCGTATACACAAGGAACATTAAGAGAAAAATTATTTGGTGCTGGGCCATATTTGCCTGAAAATCATCGCGGTGCAAAATATCGTAATCTAAAAGAGTTAAAACTTGCTGAGGCGAGTTAATATTTTGGAAAGCCTTTAAATAAATAGCTGGTTAAATACCAGCTTTTATTTTTTCTTTTTATATCGGATTTACTGCTGAGTTAATAATGAAAAGATAATTCTATAATTTAGATTAAAACATCAGATTAATTTGTTTTTGTATGGTGCGAATAATCATTATTTTATTTCTGTGATTAAAATACAGGAATTATTAAGTGAGCACACAAGAACTCGATCATAACCACCGTTATGAAATTAAATCTCCCGATGATGTTTCACAATTAATTTCCAAATTTGCAGGGAAGGGTAAGTCGAATAAAGTTATTTGGTTGGCATTGATAGGTGTGTTTATTGATGCCTATGATTTAACAACACTGTCCTTTGGTATTGAGCAAGTCATCTCAGAGTTTTCTTTAAGCCCTGTTATGACCGGTGTGGTGGCTTCAGCAATTGTCTGCGGAACCATTGTTGGTAACCTGATTGGTGGTTGGCTGACAGATAAAATTGGCCGTTATCGAGTCTTTATGGCAGACATGGTGCTCTTTGTTATTGCTGCAATTGTCGCAGGTTTTGCACCGAATGTATGGGTTTTGATTTTAGCCAGATTTATTATGGGCATTAGTGTGGGTATTGATCTGCCTGTGGCAATGTCATACCTATCTGAGTTTTCCAAATTTAACGGAAGTAGCAACAAAGCAGCGCGTTTAGCTGCATGGTGCCCAATGTGGTACGCCGCTTCTTCGGTGTGTTTTGGTCTGGTTTTAGCGCTTTACTTTCTTTTGCCACCTGAGCATAGCAACTGGTTATGGCGAGCATCTTTAATTTTTGGAGCGGTGCCTGCATTACTCATTATCTTTATTCGCGGTAAATATTTAACTGAGTCACCCATTTGGCTTGCGAATCAAGGCGATTTAAAAGGCGCAGCTCAAGTTCTACAAGAGTCTTATGCAATTCATGCAGTCGCTACAGTTGAAAAAGTAGAAAGAACTGCTGAAAAGAAAAAGCGCGAAGGTTTTGCTGTTTTATTTAATAAAACCTATTTGCCAAGAACTATTGTGGCAATTGTGATTCATATTTCGGTGGCATTTCAGTACACCACTATTGCTTTCTTTTTACCTTCTATTTTAACGCGGTTCTTTCATACTGATGTCTTGACGACCATTACCACCACACTTGGGCTTAATTTATTGTTTGCATTTACGGGTGGGCTGTTGGGTATATTTGTTGCCAGCAGGTTTAAATCTCGTCATGTGTTGCTCACGGGTTTTTTACTTCAGTTTATTGCCCTCATTGCCTTGGCATTCATTGGTGAGCCTGGTAATAGCTTTTTACTCTACACCGCAATTGGCATGCTCGGTTTGTGGCTTTTTGCCGAAGGTTTTGGGCCAGGGGCACAAATGATGGTTTATCCAACAATGGCTTATCCTGCTTCGATTCGTGGCGTTGGGGTCGGCTTTAACCGTGCGGTAACGGGTGTTGCTCAAGCAATTGCTTTGTTTGTTTTACCGATCTGGATGGCAGGTTATAAAACCGATGTTTACCTGATTATTTCTATCTTTGCGTTTATTCCTTTAATTGTGATTGGACTGCTAATTAAGTTTGAGCCTACCGCTCAAGATGTCGATGTTATTGATGAATCTTCTCCAGAACTTTCTCTCAGTAATTCACCAGTAATCGACTAGAGTGAAAATAGATATCTAAAGAAAATAAAGGCCAACATCTGTTGACCTTTATTTTAAGCGTTAGAAGTAGTAAGCAAAAATCACAAATGCTTTTTTGTTCCATTTATTATTGGTTCCGCCAGCCGCAAGACCTTCACTGTCTCCTAGATATGGATCATGTTTACCCATCAGCAACTCGGCTTGTACAGTCAATTTTTGATAGTTGAATGCAATGCCGGGAATAAAACGGGTAGAGTCTTTAAAGCCATCTTGCTCTTTTCGATAAGAGCTGTAGTTTAAATACGGGCGAACAGAGGTAATTGGGCCAAACTGCTGAGGGAACAAATAGCTCAGTTCGGCTGAATAAATCTGACCTTTGGTTGCCGAGTTAAATGAATAATCGAAACCACCCAAGGTCAGATGATCTTTATATTGATTGTCGGCATTATCAATGTCTTGATAACCAGCCAAAAGCTGTAAATTCCATTGGTTGTAATTGGTATTACTAAAAACCGAATAGACTTGGCGATTCCCATCTTGCCCTGAACGTTTGTTTTCAATAGTGGAATACCATGCGGAGGCGCCAAGTTGGGTAGATAAATTTTCTTGTCCTAAGACATTTTTAAAGGTATGAGCACCGCGAACAACAATCGAGTTCTTTTCTTTGGTATTGGTGCCTTCTGGTACAGAGTCATCTGCATTGACAGGATTGATACTAAATCGACTCGAGTCTTTGCTTTTACCTCTATAGGTGCCACCATCGGTAGGATAAAAGGCAAATTGTGCCTCATTGATTCCATCATTGAAATCATATTTCACCCCAAGGTTGTGTACATCTTCCCAACCGGCACTATTGGCAATGCCTAAATAGTAAGTATTTCCCCAAAAGCGCCCCAAGCCAAAAGGAACAGGGTTTAAGCCAGCAATAATTTTACTGTTGTCATTAATTTTATAACCTAACCATGCATCGGTAAGCCAATTTGCATCACCTAAACGTCCATAATATTCATAAACCCGATAATCTAAACGGCCAATCCATTTCGGGGAGTTGTAGTCCAGCCATAAGACCGCGTCATTAAAGGAAAATTTACTGGTAGAAGGTTCAGAGTCAAAATCATAAACATATTTAGCCCGAACAGTACCACTCACTTTAAGTTGGCCTTCTTCAGTATTACCAAAGGTAAGCGCAGCATGACTTGAGAGGCTGAGTGTAATGAAAGACGTCGTAATTAATGTTTTTTTCAAAATTTGAGAATGTTTAAACAAAAGAATTTTTCTCCTCTTAAAAATAAAAATTAAATTTGCGTCATGTATAAACCAGAAAAAGATTTGTCCAAATCTCAATATTTGCAGAAGTTTTAAGATAAAAAGATAATAAAATCTGATCTTTATAAAAAATGGCGAAAATTGATTAGATGCAAAATGTCTAATGCGATAGGCCAAAAGAAAAAATGATTAAAGGCGAGTAGGATAAAATACTAGAGGGCATATGTCAGGCTTTTCCAATCATATGATTTGGGAATAACGTTTTTACTTATTGATATATAAGTATTTTAATTTTGTATCTATTCTATAAGATTACTTAAAATTTGCTTTTTACCAAAAGATAAAAACTTATGAAGAAAAGTTATTTATAAAAACCAGATAAGCAACTCATATTTTTTTATTTTTCATTATAAAGCCAGCTGCATACCATAGGCTTATATTATTGAAAGATCATGAAATTATGAGCACGAAGACCAAACCGCTGATTGTCACGGCAATTGTTATCGTCGCAATTGTTGCATTTATCGTATGGCAAAATAAGAAAGACAATAATACAAGTGCTTCAGTTCGTGATAACAAACCTGTTGTGATTGCTTATCAAACTGGGGTTGACCCAAGCAAAGTTGCACAGGCTAACGGAGACTATGAAAAAAATAGTCAACGTAATATTAAATGGAAAAAATTTGATGCAGGCTCAGACGTTGTTAACGCTCTGGCTTCAGGTGATGTCGTACTTGGTAATATTGGCTCAAGCCCACTTGCTGCTGCGGCAAGCCGCAATTTACCGATTGAGGTATTCTTAATTACTTCAAAACTTGGTGCGTCTGAAGCACTCGTGGTAAGTAATAAATCAGGCATTAAAACTCCTCAAGATTTAATTGGCAAAACCATTGCTGTACCTTTTGTTTCAACAACCCATTACAGCCTTTTGTCTGCACTTAAACATTGGAATATTCCAGAAGACAAAGTAAAAATTATTAACTTGCGTCCACCTGAAATTTCAGCTGCATGGGAACGTGGAGATATTGATGCTGCATATGTGTGGGAACCTGCTTTAAGTAAAGCCAAAGCATCTGGTACGGTTTTAACCGACTCAAAACAAGTCGGTGAATGGGGTGCTCCAACTTATGACTTATGGGTTGTACGTAAAGATTTTGCAGAGAAAAATCCTGACTTCTTGAAAGCTTTTGTTCAAACCACACTTGAGCAACTCGAAAAATATAACCAAGACCCAGCCGCTTACGTTAAAGATGCCGATAACGTACAAAAAATTGCGCAGCTCACAGGTTCTGATGCAAAAGATATCCCGCTTTTATTAAGTGGAAATATTTACCTTGACCACGCTCAGCAAAAACAAACGTTAGATGGTGAATTTGCGCAAAATATTTTTGATACAGCGAAATTCTTAAAAGGACAGGGCAAAGTCGATCAACTTAAAGCCGATTATAAAGGCAATGTGAATTCTTCATTTTTGCAGCCTTAAGGAGTTGTCATGAGTGTATTAGAAGCCAAACATATTCATCTGACTTTTCCTAAACAGCAAAAGCCAGTTTTACAAGACATTAACCTAACCATTGAAGAAGGCTCTTTAACCGTAATTTTAGGTGAGTCAGGTTGTGGCAAAACAACTTTGCTTAATATCTTGGCAGGATTTCAAAAGCCAAGTTCTGGTGATGTGCTTGTAAATCATGAAGTCGTAACTGGACCAGATGTAACTCGTGCTGTTGTATTTCAAGATCACGCCTTACTTCCTTGGTTGAATGTTGCAGATAATGTTGGCTTCGCTTTGCAGTTAAAAGGTTTAAAGCGTGCAGAGATTGAGAAACAAGTGAACGCAATTTTAAAAATTGTGGGTTTAAGTCACGTTGAAAAAGCCAATATTTGGGAACTTTCAGGTGGTATGAAACAACGTGTTGGTATTGCCAGAGCTTTGATCAGTCACGCGCCGTTTATTTTATTAGATGAACCTTTTGCCGCATTAGATGCTTTTACGCGTGAAAACATGCAGCAGTTAGTGCTCGATTTATGGATTCAACAAAATAAAAGCTTCTTTTTGATTACTCATGACATTGAAGAAGCATTATTACTCAGCAATCAGTTAGTTCTGATGACGGCGCATCCAGGCAAAATTGTAGAAACTCTACATCTCGATTTTGCTAATCGATATCGTCAGGGTGAGCCTATCCGCTCAATTAAATCAGATCCTCAATTTATTCAGCTCAGAGAACAGTTATTTGAAAGTTTAAGGGCACAAAAACAAAGCGGTAAGGAGGCGTTACCTACATGAACACTAAAGATAACGTCTATGAATATGACAAAGCAGAGCTAAAAATTAAGCCAGATGTGCAAACAGAAAAAGCTTCATTTTTATCGTCATTTTTTGAAAAGCACCACACTTTGGCAGTTAGCATAATCAGTGTAGGAAGTGTGGTTGCGCTCTGGTTCCTCATTACTGCTTTGCATGTCGTACCTGAACTATTTTTACCGAGTCCACAGGCAGTATGGCAAAAATTTATATCGGTTAGCCAAGAAGGCTTTATGAAGGCAACTTTGTGGCAACACTTGGCAGCCAGTATCTCACGTGTATTTTTGGCTTTGATTGCTGCTGTAGTGATTGGTGTACCACTAGGTCTATGGATGGGACTGAATAAATGGGTTCGCGCTGTTCTAGATCCTTTGGTTGAATTATTACGTCCAATTCCGCCGTTAGCTTATTTACCGTTGCTTGTAATTTGGTTCGGTATTGGCGAAACCACAAAAGTACTTTTGATTTTCTTCTCGATTTTGGCGCCAGTCATTATTAGTAGTGCACACGGTGTATTAAGCCATCAGCTGAATCGTGAACGTGCGGCATTGTCGTTAGGGGCAAGGCAGTCACAAGTCTTTTGGCATGTCATTTTACCAACGGCTTTACCTCATATTATTACCGGTATTCGTATTGGTCTTGGGGTGGGCTGGTCAACATTAGTTGCAGCAGAGTTGGTTGCAGCGGACCGCGGTATTGGTTTTATGGTGCAATCGGCAGCGCAGTTCTTAATTACCGATACGGTGATTCTGGGCATTATTGTGATTGCGATTGTCGCAGTTAGTTTTGAGCTGTTTTTACGTTGGTTACAAAAACAGTTTTCTCCTTGGTATGGTCAGCAGTTGTAGTAAAGAAGATGAATACAGTAGTAGCAAACTTAAATATAGAAGTGATCAAGCCTACCATTGGCGCAATTATTCATGATATTGATTTGAATGCGCTAAATGAACAGACAACGCAACAAATCCAGCAGGCTTTGCTTGATCATCAGGTCATTTTTTTTCGAAAGCAACAATTAGCACCACAAGCACAAGCAGACTTGGCACGTAGTTTTGGCACCTTACATGTGCACCCAATTTATCCTTCAATTGAAGATGTACCTGAGGTGATGGTGCTCGACAGTTGGAAACAAGATTTGCGTGACAATGAACTTTGGCACACAGACGTGACTTTTAGTAAAACTCCACCTTTAGGTTGTGTGTTGCAAGCCATTAAAATTCCACCTGTAGGCGGCGATACATTATGGTCGAGCAATACAGCAGCTTTTAAAGGGCTCCCGCTTGAGTTGCAGCAAAAACTACGTGGCTTAACTGCAACACACGATATTCGAAAGTCTTTTCCACTTGAGCGTTTTGCCCATAATGAAGAAGAACGTGAAAAGCTTTTGCAAACCTTTAAACGTAACCCGCCAGTGGTTCACCCAGTGGTGCGTACTCATCCGGTTACAGGTGAGCCTTTGTTGTTCGTAAGTGAAGGCTTTACTACTCGCATTAATGAGTTACCTGAACAAGAAAGTGAGCAATTACTTGATTTCTTGTTTGAACATGCGACCCAAGAGCAATTTCATTTACGCTGGAAATGGCAAGACGGTGACGTCGCGATTTGGGATAACCGTTGTACGCAACATAAAGCATTATTTGATTATGGCGATGCTCATCGCATCATGCACCGTGCAACCATTAACGGTGATGTGCCATTTTATAAAGAAGAACAACAGCCAGAGTTAGCCGAAGTTTAATTCTTTAGTTTTCAGCCGTTTCAATTCCAACTCTGAATTTTGAGCTGGAATTGAAACAATAACTCTTTAGCGCATTCCAAATCCTGACAATATGCCTGTGTAGTTCTTTACAGGAGGTGAGGCCCAATCACCAACTTTGCTGTTTTTTAAATTTAATTGAACTAGCATTTCAGCTTGTTTAACGGCTGCTGTAACGCCGTCTATAACGATTACTCCCAACTCGTTTTGTAGCTTTAGACATAAATCACTCATACCTGCACAGCCCAAAACAATCGCATCGCTTTTATCTTCTGCGAGCGCTTTTTTGCACTCATCTCGTATGGTCCGATAAGCGTCTGAGTTAGGAAGCTCCAACTCTTCAACTGCAATGTCACAAGCTCGAACATTTTTGCAAAATGGTGTAGCCCCATAGCGATGAGCCAGATGCCAGCTCATATTCACTGTGCGTTGTAAGGTGGTGACCACACTAAAACCAGTACTTACATAACTTGCAGTTCGCATAGCTGCTTCGGCAATCCCAATCACCGGTGCTGACGTCATTTCACGGGCAGCATAAAGCGCGGGATCACCAAAACAGGCAATGATATAGGCATCTACATTTAGCTGTTCACCTTGGCGGATTTCCTCTAACACACCTACGGCACTTAGTGCTTCATCATAATAACTTTCAATCGTTGCAGGGCCCATTTGAGGACTCACAGCAATAATTTGAGTACCAGAACCTGCAACTATATTTGCTGATGCTGCAATTTTGTCTGTCATGCTTTGAGTAGTATTGGGATTAATAATTTTAATTTTCATTGTACTTTTACCTTAGTCATTGCCGATTTAGCATGGCTAAGCGGTTGGTTAAGAAATCGGTAAATAACAAAACCAAATCCCATACCAATAAACCATGTGAAATTAGCTAGCCCCGATAGTTGTGGTAAAAGTACGCAGAGAATAGGAATTAATGAAGCAGGAATTAAGGCATAAAAAGCAGAGTGGTTATAGCCATTTTTGTACCAATAGGAGCCTTGAGTATCTAAAGTATATAAATCATCTACCACGATTTTCTGCTTTTTAACGAGGTAAAAATCGGCGAGCAATACACCAAAAAGTGGACCGATAAATGCACCTAAAATATCAATGGTGTAATGGATCACTTGAGGGTTATTGAACAAATTCCATGGGGTAATGAAAATTGAACCTACTGCTGCAATCATTCCACCTATACGCCAGCTAATTTTGCTTGGTGAAACATTAGAAAAATCAAAGGCAGGTGAAACAAAGTTAGCAACAATATTAATCCCAATGGTGGCAATCATTAAGGTCAAACTACCTAATATGACTACAAATGTATTATCAAGTTTTCCAACCATCTCGACAGGGTCGGTAATGAGCCTGCCATATACTGGAAGCGTTGCCGCAATACACACCACAGTAAGTAAAGAAAAGCCTAAGAAATTAATCGGTAGCCCAAGAAAGTTCCCCATTTTAATCGCGTTAAAGCTTTTGCCATAACGAGAGAAGTCGCCAAAGTTCAGCATAGGCCCTGAAAAATATGAAACAACAAGCGCAATAGCACCAATCATGACTGGTACAACCGCAAAACCGTCGTATTGAACACCGCTCAAGTTTAAATCAATATTTTGCCAGCCAGCTTTCCAGATCAGCCAAACTGCCATGGCAAACATTACGATGTAGACAGCCGGACCCGCCCAGTCAATGAACTTACGAATACTGTCCATGCCAGACCAGAAAACAATCGCTTGTAGTAGCCAAAGCAGCATGAAGCCAACCCATCCTAAATAGGAAAGCCCAAGAAAGCCATAAGTTGAAACATCGGCATAGACCCACCATTCTGGAAAGAACTTTAAAATGACCAATAAGAAAGCACTTGAGGCCAAATAGGTTTGAATGCCATACCATGCGACAGCAATAAGCCCACGGATAACAGCAGGAATATTTGCACCAAGCACACCAAAGGTTGCGCGGCAAATAACAGGATAGGGCGTACCAGTTTGTTGGCTAGACTTGGCAATCAGGTTTGTAAAAAACTGAACTATGGCAATGCCGATGAGTAAAGAGAGAAGTACCTGCCAGCTATTGAGCCCAAGTGCAAAAAGGCTCCCAGCCATGACATAACCGCCGACACTATGAACATCCGACATCCAAAAGGCAAAAATATTATAAGCGCCCCAAGTTTGCTTTTTTAAAGGAGCTAAGTCTTGATTTGTTAGCTTCGTATCATAAGAAGGCTTAATTATTGCTTCGCTATTATTCATCTTGAACACTCACTTCCCTATGTTGGGCGGGCACGTTCTTCAGCAGCTTGAAATTCTGACTAAAAGAATGAAATTAAAATTGTGCACAATATATTGTTTGGATTGTGCACAATTTTATTGAGCAAAAGTTATGCCAAACTTGAGATGTAATATTGATGAGTGATTTAGCTTGATACGATTTCGGAATATGAATAGACAAATTTATAAACTGAGACGTGCTTAATTTTTTATAAAAAGTAAATAAATTTAGGTGTATAAGTAGATATTTAGAGATCTAATATTGAATTGTTCAGCTCAGTATATATATTGTGAAAGTTAGAGAAATATTCCCAAATGCTTAAGTTAAACTTACACTCTTCAAAAGAGATAAAGTTCTAAAAAGGGGGACGTTAATAAAAATGGAGAAATCAATGTCATCGAGTGCACCAAAAAAAGCCGTAGAAATGAGCAATGATGAAATTGATGACCATATATATAACGCTATTGTAGATGCTATTTTAAATCGACAACTTGCCCCTGGTGCACGTTTAGTTGAAGCACCCTTATGTGAAGCATTTGGTGTAACACGAGGCATGTTAAGACGTGTTTTTGTCAAACTTGCCCATGATAAGGTTATTGAAATTCAGCCCAATCGTGGGGCACTCATCGCAAAACATAGTGCTCATGAAACAAAAGAGGTCTTTGAAGCGCGCAGCATGCTTGAAATTGCCACTGTAAAAAAGCTGGCTCAAAAGTCACATAGCTTAGATTTTGGTGAGCTTCGAGGCTTGGTCGATCAAGAGTCTAAAGAGCGTTTAGCTGGAAATTGGGCTGAGTGGATTAAGCTATCAGGTCAATTTCATTTAAAGCTAATTGAAGCTAATCAAAATAGCATTATGTCTAGTTATTTGCAGACGCTTATTGCGAGAACTTCGTTATTAATTGGATTGTATGAGATTCCAAAACATAATAATTGTTCGGCAGATGAACACCGTGCAATTTTAGATGCCATTGAACAAAGCGATGAAAAGCGCGCAACTCAATTGATGGAAGAGCATTTAGAACACTACGCAACCACATTTATTGAAGAAAACAGTACAGTGTCTGCAGAGCAAAATTTATTAAATTTATTTAAAAATAAGAAGATTGAAACGCCGCAAACTAACTAAAAATCGTGGGCCAATTTCTATGGAAAAGGCCCAGATTGGTTATTCTATGGGAACGATTTGACGTGTTAAAAAATCAATAAATAGTTTTACTTTCTTCGATAAAATCTTACGGTTTGGCCATGTGACATATAAATGAAGCGGCTGACTGGTGTAGTCCTCCAAACATTTCTGTAATTTGCCTTCTTTGTAATAAGGCTCTGCAATAAACTCTGGAAGAAAAACGATACCGTGATTCTTTAGACACATATCTAATAATAATTCCCCATTATTACACGTCATCACAGGGAAGCAATTAAAGGACACTTCTTTTTGATCTTTTTGGAAAATCAATTTTTTATGTCGGCTATCTTGATAGTAAATTAGAAACTTGTGTTCTTTAAGTTCTTCTAAAGAGGTTGGAAGGCCATGCTGATTAAAATACTCCGGTGTTGCATATAAATATCGTTGATAGGTATTTAATATTTTACTATTTGCCAAATTTGGAGGTGAACCATCTACACGAATGGTTAAATCAAATTTATTATTATTTGTGTCTAATAGCTGATCAGTCATGAATAAATCAATTTTGATACTGGGATATTTCTCTATAAAGTCTGAAATGATATGTTGAAGAAAAATATTGCTAAAAGACATGGGGGTATTGAGCTTAAGTTCGCCTTCAGGGTACTGCTGATTGTAGCTAATTTCATAAGCAGCCCATTCAAACTCACTTAAAATGACTTTACTATGTTGATAAAATTTTTCCCCACAAGAGGTGAGATTCATCTGTCTTGTTGTTCTGGTTAACAGTGTGGTTTTCAGGTCATTTTCAAGGTAGCAAACACGTTTGGCCACTAAGTCACGAGAGATGTCGAGTGCTCTGGCTGCGCTACTAAAATTCCCATGTTCTACGACACTTACAAAAGTGGAAATACAGTCTAATCGATCCATGGATAAGCGAAAGTTAAAAAATATATATCTATGATTAAACTATAAAAATTAAAAAGCAATCATTGTTTTGATTGTATTCGTACAGCATACAGATTCGAGCTGATTTGCTGTCTATGTTTTTACATTTTTATCTGCTTTGATAATAAGCAGAAGGCAGTTTTAAAAGCCTCATTTAAGGAATAATGGAGTTTACCCATGAATAAATCACTTTTAGAACAATTATCACCAACGAATTGTCAGGTTATTTTTATTGATCATCAGCCACAAATGGCTTTTGGGGTACAGTCAATAGATCGCCAAGTATTAAAAAATAATACGGTCGGGTTAGCAAAAGCAGCTAAAACATTCAATATTCCTGTCACCATTACCACGGTTGAAACTGAAAGCTTCTCCGGTCATACCTATCCAGAACTTTTAGACGTATTTCCAGATGCTCCATTACTAGAACGTACTTCAATGAATTCATGGGATGACCAAAAAGTACGTGATTCACTTGCAAAAAATAATCGTAAAAAAGTAATCGTTTCAGGTTTGTGGACTGAAGTGTGCAATAACACCTTTGCTTTCGGTGCCATGCTTGAAGGTGATTATGAAATTTATATGGTCGCAGATGCCTCTGGTGGTACATCGAAAGAAGCACATGACTATGCCATGCAACGTATGATTCAAGCAGGTGTTGTTCCGGTAACTTGGCAACAAGTATTACTTGAGTGGCAACGTGATTGGGCAAATCGCGATACTTATGATGCAGTCATGGCAATTGTACGCGAACATTCAGGTGCTTACGGTATGGGTGTGGACTATGCTTATACCATGGTACATAAGGTGCCTGAACGTACAACTTCAAAACACGAAGTACTTGCACCAGTTCCTGCAAAATAAAACACTAATGATTTAGGTAAAGGCATGTCTAGTATTCAATATTTAAGTGATATTAATACAGATATGCCTTTATTTTTTAGAACAATAATTCACAAGAATGGAGTTCAGAATGACCGAAATAAGCCTTATACTCAAAAACGGTAAAATCACAACATTAGATCCTCAGAACCCGGAAGTACAAGCAATTGCGATTGCAGATGGTAAAGTTCTCCGCACGGGTACAAATGATGAGATCATGAAGCTCGTAACACCAACAAGTAAAGTTGTAGACCTAAATGGTCGTCGTGTTATACCGGGGCTAAATGACAGTCATTTGCATATTATTCGTGGTGGTCTCAATTACAATATGGAGTTGCGCTGGGAAGGTGTGCCATCCGTTGCCGATGCGTTACGCTTACTCAAAGAACAAGCAGACAATACTCCAGCTCCACAATGGGTTCGTGTAGTAGGTGGTTGGACTGAGTTCCAGTTTGCCGAAAAGCGTTTACCGACTTTAGAAGAAATTAATAAAGCTGCGCCAGATACTCCTGTATTCGTTTTACATCTATATGCCAGTGCAATGCTCAACCGAGCCGCGCTTGATGTATTAGGCTTTAACAAAGACACGCCAGACCCGCCGGGTGGCAAGATTGTAAGAGATGAAAAAGGTGAGCCAACAGGACTGTTGCTCGCAACGCCATCCGCTATGATTTTGTATTCAACCTTAGGTAAAGCACCGAAATTGCCAGTTGAAGATCAAGTCAATTCAACTCGTCATTTCATGCGTGAGCTGAACCGATTAGGCATTACTTCTGCAATTGATGCAGGCGGTGGCGGTCAAAATTATCCTGAAGATTATGATGTGATTAAGCAATTACACGACCAAAATCAAATGACCGTACGTATTGCTTATAACCTATTTGCTCAAAAGGCAGGCCAAGAGCTTGATGACTATCGCCGCTGGACAGAAATGACATTTCCGGGCGATGGTGATGAACTATTTAGAATGAATGGAGCCGGTGAAAACCTGACGTGGTCTGCGGGTGACTTTGAAGATTTCTATGAGCCACGTCCAGATTTACCAGAAAAAATGGAAGGCGAACTCGAAGCCATTGTAGAGCACTTGGCTGAAAAGAAATGGCCATTCCGTATTCATGCAACTTATGATGAAAGTATTAGTCGGTTACTGAATGTATTTGAGCGCGTAAATGCCAAACAGCCATTTGCGACCCGATTTATTATTGATCATGCCGAAACTGTATCTGAGCGCAATATCGAGCGTATTGGTGCGTTGGGTGGCGGTATTGCCATTCAACACCGTATGGCATATCAAGGTGAAATTTTCGTAAAACGTTATGGTGTCGAAGCCGCTCAGGCAACGCCACCAGTTAAAAAAATGTTAGAACTCGGTGTTCCTGTGGGTGCGGGAACAGATGCGACTCGTGTTGCGTCTTATAACCCTTGGGTGTGTTTGTATTGGCTGACTACAGGTAAAACAGTGGGTGGCTTACCGCTCTATGATGAAAAAAATCTATTAGACCGTCAAACAGCCCTAAAACTCTGGACTAAAGGTTCGGCGTGGTTCTCAGGTGAAAAAGATATCAAAGGTTCACTCACAGCAGGTGAACTTGCTGACTTGGTTGTGCTGTCAGATGACTACTTCAAAGTTGAAGCAGAAGATATCCAGTGGATTGAGTCTGTACTCACTGTTTTAGGTGGCAAGGTGGTGTACGCAGGAGCAGAATTCAAGCAGGATGATCCGCCGTTACCACCAGCTTCACCAACATGGTCGCCAGTAAAACGTTTTGGTGGTCAGTGGCGGTTATCTGAAAATCGTAATGCGCCTTCCAATGAGTCACTACAGTCACAAAGTGCATTGTGTGCATGTGCTAGCAGCTGTGGCATGCATGGACACAGCCACGCTTGGATGCTTGATGTTCCTGTAAACGATAAAGATAAAAAGTCTTTCTGGGGTGCACTAGGGTGCTCGTGTTTTGCATTTTAAATAAAACAGTATGGGAACCTGCCGCTTTAAATAGCTTGGTTTTCTAAGGTATGTACCATGAAAATGTACTTATTATCTTTGGCTGTAGGGTTACTCGTTGGTGTCTTATATTATGTTTTAAATGTGAAGTCACCAGCTCCACCTCTTGTTGCATTAGTTGGTTTATTGGGCATGGTAATAGGAGAGCAGCTGCTTCCTTTTATTAAATCCTATTTTTAATCCGTTTCATTCAAAAAAGCTAAGTGGTGCCATGCCATTTAGCTTTTTATATTGGTAAGTGTCTTCAATTACTTTATACGATGGCCTTGCTCATCAATAATCACTTCACCATCTTCTTTTGCAAAATAGCCTAAGTTTTTTGAATCTAAAATGTCCAGTACAACCTCAGAAGGGCGGCAAAGTCGTGTGCCTTTTGGTGTAACCACAAATGGGCGATTAATTAAAATTGGATACTGCACCATAAAGTCAATTAACTGTTCATCGGTCCAATGGTCTTGTTCTAACTCTAATTCTTTATAGGGATCAACATTTTTACGAATGGCTTCCCGTACAGTTAAGCCTGAATCCTGAATGAGTTGGATTAGTTCATCTTTACTTGGAGGTGTTTGTAAATATTCAATAACAATAGGCTCAAACCCGGCATGACGAATAAGCGCCAATGTATTTCGTGAGGTTCCGCAAGCAGGGTTATGGTAAATCTTCACTAGCTCAGTCATGGTAAATTTATTGTCAAATTAAGATATTGCATTTATATATGGATATCCGTATATTTGCAATAACGAATATATTCTGTTGAAGATATGCTCAACCAAGTCGATTTTTTTAAATGTTTATCTGATCAAACTCGGTTAAACATTCTTAAATTAGTTCTAAACAAACAAAATATTTGTGTGTGTGAGCTCACCGAACAACTCGAGTTGAGCCAACCCAAAATTTCTCGACACTTAGCCTTACTAAGAACTCATGGCGTATTACTGGATGAAAGAAAAGGCCAGTGGGTCTATTACAGCTTAAATCCTGATTTACCTATATGGGCTTTAGATATTTTAAAGGTGATAGAAAATGACGAGATTGAGAAAAGGGTAAAACAACAAGATCAGCCTTCTATAACTACAACGTGCTGTGATTAATCTTTCTAGATTTCTGTCTTAAAAATTCGGATTTTCTTAGCATAAATGTATTAGTCATTTGTGTGTATTGAACAAAATTAATCAATTCTTTCTTCGAGTAAAACATGACCAAACAAGGACTTTCCTTTTTAGACCGAAATCTAACGCTATGGATTTTTATAGCCATGGCTTTAGGTTTAGCGATTGGAGTTTTCTTTCCTCAGGCATCTGTGTCTTTAAATAAGTTAAGTGTAGATAACGTTAATATTCCAATTGCAATCGGCTTAATTTTGATGATGTATCCACCTTTAGCAAAGGTTGATTATGCTGCGTTACCAGAAGTATTTAAGGATAAGAAAACCTTAACTTTATCGTTGGTACAGAACTGGATTATTGCTCCAGTTTTAATGTTTATCCTTGCGATTGTTTTTTTGCATAACTATCCAGAGTATATGACAGGCCTTATTTTAATTGGCTTAGCACGTTGTATTGCAATGGTATTGGTCTGGAATGGCTTAGCTTGTGGAGACAACCAATACGTTGCAGCATTGGTTGCCTTTAATAGTATTTTTCAGATTTTATTTTTTAGCACCTATGCATGGTTGTTCTTAACTTTCTTGCCGCCATATTTTGGTGTGGCAGGGCAAGTGATTGATGTCAATTTCTGGACCATTACCCATGCTGTTTTAGTGTATTTGGGTATTCCATTTTTAATGGGATTCTTAACTCGTTTGCTTTTAGTTAAATTAAAAGGGTTAGATTGGTATCAAACCAAGTTTTTGCCAAAGATCAGTCCATTAAGTTTAATCGCATTACTTTTTACCATTGTTGCTATGTTTAGCCTAAAAGGTGGTGATGTGGTGAACTTACCTTTAGATGTATTACGTATTGCGATTCCACTGACGATTTACTTTGTGGTGATGTTCTTTATCAGCTTTTTTATGAGTAAACGGATGGGGAATAACTACCCACGTACCACTGCTATTTCATTTACCGCAGCGGGAAACAACTTTGAGTTGGCTTTAGCCGTAGCCATTGCAACTTTTGGTTTGGCATCACCAGTTGCTTTTACTACAGTGATCGGGCCATTGGTTGAAGTACCAGTGCTGATCTCACTGGTTTCGGTTTCGCTTTGGTTAAAGAAAAAGTATTACTCTTAAAAAATCGCAAAATTTATTTGAACTATTTTCTAAAGATCACTAAAAAAGTGCCTATATATAGGCACTTTTTATTGTCTGGCTTTTAAACTTAAGTCATTGTCGGTAAAAGTTTTTGCATGAGTTCAATGAAGTTTGAAACTTTAGCTGATTTTTCATTTTCTCTAGTAATCAAGTAAATAGGCGCATTTAGTTTTATCGAATCATCAAACTCGCGATAGACAATTTCATGGTCCCAAAAGTTATGCATTGATGCTGGTACAATACTAATTCCAATACCAGCAGCCACTAAATTGAGCGTCGCAGTAGGACGCGGTGCTTCTTGAATAATGCGTGGACTAAATCCTGCTTGATAGCAGCTATATAAAATATTGTCATATAAGCCTTGCCCTGAAGAGCGACGGTATAAAACAAAATTTTCCTCTGACAAGTTACTTAAACTAATTTTTTTCTTCTGTGTAAGCGGATGACCGATAGGTAAGGCCACCACCATTGGCTCGTCTAATATATGAAGATGCTTCAAACCAATATCTCGGCTAATCGGCGCTCTTAAAAAAGCAATATCAAGTTTTTCTGAAATTAACCAGTCCAGTTGCTTTTGACTGCCTGCTTCTTCCAGTTTGGTTTGCACAGCAGGGTACATTTCCCGATACGAACGTAATACAAGTGAAATGAGCGGATGTAAACCTGCGGAACTTGTAAAACCAATATTAAGCTGTCCAGTTTTACCTTGGCTAACGTCTTGGACCAATTTGGGAATATGGCGGGCATGCTCTAATAAAAGTTGTGCTTCTTTAAATAGTGCTAAACCTGCTTCTGTCGGTTCAATCCCACGCGGTTGACGAATAAGTAACTGTGTACCGAGTTCTTCTTCAAGTTTTTTGAGTAAACGCGTTAGAGGAGGCTGTTGAATAAACAAACGGTTTGCTGCATGCGTAATGTTTCTTTCTTCAACCACTACAACAAAGGCATGAAGCTTATGTAAATCAAGCATAGAAATACCTTTAGGGTATGGTTAACGAAAATAAAAGCATTTGTAGATATATCACAAAAGTATCATTCTATCTTGGTCAGATAAAGTGAAAAGTAACGAAAATGAACCATGTTGAGATTGCCGTGCAGAAGGAGAGTGTACCCACCTGCACAGAGTTATTTTTAGGTTTTTTAACATTAGGTTTAATGGGATTTGGTGGTGTTTTGCCTTTAGCCCGCAAAGTTATTGTAGAGCAAAGGCAATGGCTAAGTCCTGAAAAGTTCACCGAGTTACTTGGTTTGTGTCAATTTTTACCAGGCGGCAATATTATTAATTTATCTGTTGCGATTGGCATGGAGTTTCGCGGTGTCCGTGGAGCAGTGAGCTCACTTATTGGTTTGATTCTTGCCCCTACCGTAATTGTTGTACTTTTACATTATGTTTATGAACAGTTCCAAGATAACTTGATGGTTAAGCATCTTTTCGAAGGTTTAGGGGCAGCAGCAGCTGGGCTTTTGGTTGCAACTGGATTGAAAATGATTAAGCCTTTATTACGTAATCCAATAGCGATGTGTGTTGTCGTAGCTGCAATTGTCAGTATTGCTTTTCTAAAAGTTCCTTTACTTTTGACTATGTTGATTTTATTGGCACTTTATTCATCTATTATTTGGAGACGTGTGTAATGGGCGCAGTTCTACTTGCTTTAGCGATCATTTTTACTCAGTTGTCTCTTATTGCATTTGGTGGCGGGAATACAATTTTACCTGAAATGCAACGCCAAGTAGTCGACATTCATCATTGGATGACGGCACAAGAATTTAGTGCTTTGTTTGCCATGGCGCAAGCAGCTCCTGGTCCAAACATGATGATTGTACCGTTGGTGGGATGGCATGTAGCAGGGTTATCAGGTTTACTTGTGGCTTCCACTGCTAAATTTTTACCGTCATCTCTTATTACTGTATTTGTAATGAGAGGCTGGTCTAAGTTTAAAGAAAAAAAATGGCGCCGTGTTTTACAGCTTGCTTTACAACCTGTCACTGTGGGGACTGTGCTTGCCAGTGCTTGGATTATTTCTGAGGCGGCAGCAATAAATACTTTACTTATCATTATGGTAGTCATTGCGACTTTATTATCTTTAATTAAAAAAGTTCATCCCTTGCATGTTTTGATTGCTGGGGCTGTATTTGGTGTCGTGTTGCTCTAGTTGACCAGTTTGCCGATCTGCGGTGGGATAAGTTCAGGTTGGCTTTTTTTGATTTGAAGTAAGTAATAATAAAATCTAAAAAACCGATCAAATACATAAAAACATACTGTTTTACCTATTCATTGTTTTCACGTACTATGCATCTATTGAAAGAATTTGGATGCATTGGAGTAAAAACAGATGTTAGATCAAAACATTAAAACTCAATTAAAAGCTTACCTAGAACGTTTAGAAAGTCCAATCGAATTAGTTGCTGCTTTAGATGAATCAGATAAAGCTGCCCAAATTAAAGAATTAGTAACTGAAATCGCTGAGCTTTCTGACAAAGTGACTGCACGTTTTGACGGTAACAATACACGTCGTCCAAGCTTTGGTGTGGCTAAAGCAGGTGAACAGCCTCGTGTGTTCTTTGCAGGCTTACCAATGGGACATGAGTTTACATCTTTGATCTTGGCTCTGTTACAAGTGTCTGGCTATGCACCTAA